>JBGSVX010000062.1:0-2042 GCA_041752795.1 Terrimicrobiaceae bacterium | reverse complement strand
CGGCGAGATTCGAACTCGCGACCTCTTGAACCCCATTTATACGGTTGACGTGTTGCTCCATGTTTCGTAATGTATGTTCGTGGACGCAATTATTGCCAAAGGGCCAAGGCTGGTAAAGGCTCAAATGCCTGTCAGGGATCCGGGTGAAGCGAACATGAGCGAAAATCCGGCTACAGAAAAAGTGGCAAGGGAATGGCAAGGGGAATCAGGCAGAAATTCACGCTCATTTGCCAAGAATGATGTTCGATTTTGGAAAAAGCGGATTTTCAAACCATTGGACGGCAGGACTGGAAGCGAATCTCCCCACTACTCTGTCCGGGTTGCGCATGGAGGGGCACGGCGGTCGGTGAGCTTGGAAACGGGCAACGCTGAGTCCGCAGCGATCCGAGCTCGGGATTTTTACCAGGATGTCCTCCGAATCGGCCTTGCCGCGGCAGCTGAGAAGGTCCGCCCGTCGTCCACTGCGCCAAACCGGGTTGCCACCATTGGCGAGTGGATTGGAGCTTCGCAGGGGGTGTCAGATGCCAGCAAAACCACAGTGGGACAATATGCCTTGGCACTGCGCCTGATCGCCGGCCAGATCCTGTCAGTGAAAAAGTCCAAAAAGCGGTTTGCGCCGGGGAAAACCGGCGGAGCTGCGGAATTCCGCAAAAAGATTGATGCGGCCTCCTTGGAAATCTTCACCCCGCAGGCAGTTCAGCAATGGCGGTTGGGCTACGTGAAAAAGGCAGAGAACCCGGTAGAGGAGCGGAGCCGGATGACATCCAGCAACAGCCTTATCAAGCAGGCAAGGTCACTTTTTGGAGACAAAATCGTGAGATTCCTGCCCGCCCTTCAACTCCCCGACCCGAAGCCCTTTGCCAAGTGTGAGTTTTATCCAAGGCAAAGTTCGCGGTATTTCTCTCGAATTGACCCCAAAGCACTCTTGCAGGCTGCCCATGCCGAGTTATCGGAAGAGGATCCTCCCGTTTTTATTGCCATGCTTCTTGCCCTGTCTGCCGGGTTGAGGAAGGGAGAGATTGACTCGTTGGCATGGCATCAGGTGGATTTCGACCAGGCTTTAATCCGGGTTGAAAACACGTCTGCCGCCAGTCTGAAGACCGTGGACTCGCGCGATGAGGTCCCGATTGACCCCGGCCTGATTTCAATTCTTCGGGGATTCCGGGCAAAAAAGGACTCCGCAGATTTTGTCATTGAATCTCCAAATGAGGAATCAGGCCAGAAGGCCTGGGGCCGAATGTATCGTGCAGAGCCGGTTTTTGAGAGGCTTTATGCATGGTTGCGAAGAAATGGCGTTACAGCGCGGAAACCCCTGCACGAGCTGCGGAAGGAACTTGGGGCACTGGTTACTACCGAATTCGGAATCTATGCTGCCAGTCGGATTCTGAGACACAGTGACGTTGCCACGACGGCCCGCCACTACTCCGACGTGAAAACACGGGCGGTCATCAGCATGGGGGACTGGCTTGCCCCAAAAACATTGGTTAAAAGGAAGCCCAAGAAGCCCGGCAAAGCGTTGAAAGGCAAAACAAAGGTCCGGCGTCCACGGCGGATAAAGGAGTCAGCATGAAGGCCCCCAGGAAGAGTGGAGGCACTCGCCTCAGAAAACTTAATCCCATAAATCTTTCCGACTTGTCGTTTTTTCGTTTGAGGGAAGACGGCATAATGCAGCTAGTGGAGTGCGCTGAAAAGATGAGGTCGAAATGGGGAGGAAAGCCACCTTCACCAACATACAAGGCTGAGCAAATAGCGAGGGAATCACTTCGCTATTTGCTGTTGGAAGCGAAGGCCGGAAATTATAGAGCAGCAAGATCTCTTCATAGAGTATTAGAGGAGGGAGTCTCCCTCATGAATGCGGCTGTACATCAGAAAGCTGGGCCCTGGGCGCCTGTTCAAAACGAGGCAAACGGATGGCCAGTCGTATATTCTGACTGTGCCGATGACAAAAGCAGAAGAGGCAGTCTTCTAGTGTAGTGTTTGCTAAATAGCTACTCATAACCCGAGGTTTGGTGGTTCATGGCGGCACGGGCGCGTTGGATCTT
>JBGSVX010000061.1:0-13259 GCA_041752795.1 Terrimicrobiaceae bacterium | reverse complement strand
GCCTTCCTCGAAAAACTGATTGATCGAATCGGCCTTGTCCGTCCCGAAGAAGTTCAAAACTACCTCGTCGAACTTGCGAGGGAAAAAGGATTTCTTGAGACCATTTTTAACGCGATTCTTGAAGGGGTCATCGTCACCGATCTGACCGGACGGGTGGTTTACATGAACCGTGCGGCCGGTTCGTTTTTTGGGATTGAGGCCTCTGCAAGCCTTGGCCGGGAGATCGGCGAAGTGATCCGGGGACTGGAGTGGGAAAAACTTTCCGGAGACACGGTCAGCCGTGATCTGGAAGTTTTTTATCCGGAAAACCGGTTGTTGAATTTTTACATTGTCCCGTTGTGGGACACGGAAAGCGGAAGCGGTCAGGTGGGTGCGGCGATGATTCTTCGGGATATCACCCAAACCCGCCGCGCCACGGAAGAAACTATCGAGAGTGAACGCTTCTCCGCTCTCACCTTGCTCGCAGCCGGAGTCGCGCACGAAATTGGAAATCCCCTCAATTCGCTTGGCATTCACCTTCAACTCATGCAACGCCGGGTTCGCAAACTCCCAATCAAAGTTCGCGCCGAGTTGGAGGAATCGATCAATATCACGCGCCAGGAAGTCACCCGACTTGATCACATCATCACCCAGTTTCTGCGGGCCATCCGTCCACAATCCCTCCACCTCCAGTCTTCGGCCCTGAATGCCATCGTCGAAGAATCCCTTGCCTTTCTGGATGCGGAGACCCGTGACCGGGACATCCTCGTTGAGAAGGAACTCGACAAATCCATTCCTGCCCTGGACCTGGATCACGATCAAATCAAGCAGGCAATTTACAATGTGATTCGCAATGCGTATCAGGCCATGAAAACCGGAGGCATTCTCCGGGTCCGGACTTGGGCCGAGGAAAATCATGTTTGTGTCTCATTCATCGACACCGGGGGAGGGATTCCTTCCGAGAATATCACCAGAATTTTTGAGCCCTACTTCACCACCAAAGAATCCGGCACGGGGCTTGGTCTGCTCATCGTTCGCCGGATCGTCCGAGCTCATGGCGGCGACATTGCCATTGAAAGTTCCCAAGGACGTGGAGTCGCACTCACCATTCGCCTTCCCAGAGCGGACAAGCGTGTGCGATTTCTGGAACCTCCGAAATAGGATTTCCCATTAGGGCCTGCCAATCGGTGCAAAATTGTTCCACGAAGCCTGAATAAGCTTGAAATGGCCTGCGATTTGCCCTCAAAAAGGAGGTGTGTCCATTTTATGCAACAGTTTTATTCGATTTTCCGTCAGGGTGTTGCGGAATAATCTTGTTGCACAGAGGGGGGGAACCCCATGAGCGATCTGAGGTCAGAGCCAAGTGAATGCAATCTTGGAACAACATTGGGTGCCATGTTCACCTTTGCGAGAGAGGCCAAGGGGATTCCCCTGGAGCAGGCCGCTCACGAAACGAGGATCCGGCTCAAGTGCCTGAAAGAGCTTGAAAGCGATGACCTCACACACCTGTCACCGGCTTATGCCCGCCTTTTTATTGTGGACTACTCGCGGTATCTGGGAGTCTCGGCGGCCTCGATTAAAACTCATCTTCCTGACGTGGGAGACTTTGGAACGCAGGGATATCAATACATTCAAAATGCAGCGGGTCCGTCTCCCGATGCGATCCGTCCACCTGCTGCGCCCCGAAGCAAATCCCGCGCTCTTCTGATTCTTTGTGCCATTCTCCTTGCTTTGATTGGCACCTTCCAAGTGTGGACCTTCTGGCGCAATCTAGGTCGGATCGGCCATGCCAACACCCTCGCCGGGGAACTCCGCACGGTGGGTCCATCGAATCAGACCGTGCCTTCCAAACCGATTTTGAGGGAGAAAGCCCAGCCATCCCCCGAAATTCCCTCCCAGGAAGCATCGCGCCCTGAGTCCAATCAACAATCGGTGATTATTCACGATCAAGACCGGGTCTTTCTCAGTACCTCAAATCTCTCCGAGCGGCTCTGATCCGCTCCCGGCACTGACCAGATTTTCCATCATGGCCTCATTGATTTCTTCTGTCCCAAAAGTCGGCATGGTGAGCCTTGGTTGTGCCAAGAACCTTGTGGATGCGGAGATCATGCTTGGATCCGCAATCAAAGAGGGATTTCAAATCACCTCTGAAGCTTCAGAAGCGGATATTCTCGTTGTGAATACCTGCGGTTTCATTGACTCGGCCAAGCAGGAATCGATTGATGCCATCCTGACGGCACGGCGGCATCCCTCACAAAAATTGGTGGTCTCAGGCTGCCTTGCCCAGCGTCACCGCGAGGAACTCGCCCGCGAACTCCCCGAAGTCGATGCCTTCATGGTGCTGGATGATGTCCCGCGAGCCGGTGATATTTTTTCCCGCCTCCTGAACGAACCAGACCGGCCAATCGATATTCTCCACGGGAAATCCAAATATATTCCTGACTATGATACGCCCCGGTTCCGCCTGACTCCTTCCCATTCGGCGTATGTGAAAATTGCCGAGGGATGCAATCACCCGTGCAGCTTTTGTGTGATTCCACAAATGCGTGGACGTCACCGCAGCCGGACGATTGAATCCGTGCGGACCGAGGTCGAGGGACTGGTCGCTTCCGGAGTCAGAGAGATCAACCTGATCAGTCAGGACACCACGTATTTTGGCATGGACCTCTGGGAAACCAAGGCGGGCCCACGTCAGCCCGTGGATGCCGCACGCGGCCCGACGCTCATCAATCTTCTCGATGAATTGGGTACGATCCGCGGCGAGTTTTGGATTCGGCTGCTCTACACGCATCCTGCACATTGGAGTGATGATTTGATTGCGGCCATCGCGCGAAATCCCAAGGTCGCACGGTATGTGGACATGCCACTTCAGCACATCCATGGCGAGATGCTGGCCACGATGAAGCGGGAAACCTCGCGCGAACATATCGAAAATTTGATCACACGGCTGCGCTCCGGAATTCCGGGGCTTGCGATCCGTACCACGTTTATTGTCGGATTTCCCGGTGAGACCACCGAACATTTTGAAAGTTTGTTGGACTTCGTTCGCTCGGTTCGCTTCGAACGCCTCGGAGTCTTCAAATACTCAAGGGAAGATGGGTCCCGCGCTGCAAAGCTGGAAAATCAAATCCCCGAACGCACAAAAAATGCCCGCATGAGAAAGGCGATGCTCGAACAACAGCGCATCGCCAAAGAACTCGCCGAAGAACAAATCGGACGCCGGATAAAAGTCCTCGCTGACAGTCCCCGCATCGCCAGAACCGAACACGATGCCCCCGACGTTGACTGCCGGGTTTTGCTGAGCGAAGACGTCACCCCCGGCGAATTCGTGGAAGTCGAAGTGACCGGCTCGCGGGTTTATGATCTGCTGGCAAGGCCAGTTTAAAATTGGATCATCGGCAAGATGCCAATGCCACGTGGTATCGGCTTCCTGCCGGTAGCCACGGTCCACTGATTATGCAGAGGTAGTCTAATTATCCGGTTGGCGGGATTCAATGGACTTCCAAAATGTTGCCGAGGCCTTGAATTCCGTGTTGCCCGGTTCTCGAAACATTGGGGGGCGGGATATTCGCTTGAAGAGGCTGATGACCTCGGGGGAAAGTTTTTCGGGAGAGAGGGTGATGCCTTTGAGCGAGGAGATCCAGGGATCGGGAAGTTTCTGAGGCGAAAGGCCTGAGATTTCAAGTTGGCTAAGATTTCTGCAAGACGTCAAAGGGGAAAGGTCTGTGATGGATGTGTTGGAAAGGTCAAGGGATTGGATGCCTGAAAATGCTTTGATGAAATCAAGGTTGGAGACTTGTGAGTTGGCAAGATTCAGGTTTAAAATGCGGTTCATGAAAGGCATGCCAGGAGGAATGGTAGAAATCGGGCAGCCAGAAAGGTCGATGGTTTGGAGCCTTGGAAGTTTGGATAGATTGACCCAGTCAACTTCCTGAACTCCCTCGAACTTAATTTTTAGAAATGGCAGTTTGTGGAATGCCTGGAGCGAGAGATCATTGACTTTTGGGATCCCAGAAATCACCAATTCCTCGGGGACAAGGGTTTTGGGATTTTTTGTCATTCGGATCATGCCTTCCCCGCCATTGGCCAGCAGGACATTGAGTAATTCCTCCTCCAACTGAGGGGTGCGTCCATTTTTTGTTTGGGATAGAGATGTCGTCAGGTCGAAACTGCTGGGGTACCTTTTGAAGCGGCTGACAATTGCGCTGAGGGAAGACTCATCAGAGTTTTTGATTTTCCCAAGTCCATCCAGGATATCATCGAAACGGTCTTTTGACGGCTTCTGCAATTCGTCGCAGAGCTTCAAAAATGGTTCCGGATTTTCCGGGTCTGACGGTAATGGTTTGCCAATTGCAGTTCGATTTGCTGGTGCGTCGATGGCCTTTTGGAAGGCCTCACGGGCCTTGGGGATTTCCAAACATGCGAGGTGAAGTCGCCCCTTGAGCATCCATGCAGGCGCATAATGCGGATCTTCAAACAAGGCTCTTGCAAGGTTGCGCTGCACCTCCGAAACGTGTCGAAACAGATCTGCAGTGTCGTTTGTTCTCGTATCGATGAGATTCCTCCCGGTCAAATTTCGAGTGAAATATGTTTGCGCTTCGTCGGCAAATGTTTTGGCTACGGCCAAGGAGGCGGGATCAAATTTCGGAGCCATTGGCCGGGCCTCAGCCTCTTCTAATTTTCCCTGAAGTTCAGAGATTTTGCCTTCAAATGCTTGAGCCTGTTTCTTTGAGTTCTCCAGGGATTCCTGCACTACGGCGAGTTCCTGCTCCATTTCGAGCTGTCTCTTTTGGCTGGCTTTCGCTGCCTGCGTTGCATCACCGCTAAGTCCCTCCGCTTCAAGTCTTGCCCGAACTGCCTCCTGCGAATTTTTTAGGGCCTTTTCGGCTCGGTCCCGCTCCTCCTGCACCTGAGCCAGCGCATTTTGAGCTTCGTTGCGGGACTTTTCGGCTTCAGCCAGGGCAATTCTGGCCTTTTCCCGTTCCTGCTCGGCAACCTCCAGGGCCTTGGTCGTACGGACGATTTGTGAGGTCACTGCAAAGATCGAATAGATTGTTCCTGCGGTGAGGATCAGCAAAAAGACAGCGACAAGGGATGCGACCAAACGATGCCGGACAATGAGCCGCCATGCGTGATTCCACAAGGTGAGGGGACGAGCTTTGATGGGTTCACCTTGGAGGTTGCTTTCGAGGTCTGCCCGCAAATCTGCAACCGAACGATAGCGTTCCTGGGGGACTTTGCGCAGGCACTTGTGAACAATGATTTCGAGATCACGACCGACTTCTGGATTCAAAGTCCTGACCGGTCGGGGTTCATGGATTTGCAGGGCCTGAATGTCTGCCACCAAGTTGCCGGTGGTTTTGAAATGCTTCTCGGCGGTGAGCATTTGATACAAAATCGTGCCAAGACTGTATATGTCTGCACGCGCATCCACATCTTTGCTCGATTGGGCCTGCTCGGGAGCCATGTTTTGCAAAGTGCCCACCACATGTCCGCTAAGCGAAATGGATTGGCCTCCATCTTCGGTCGCAACTTTGGCCAACCCAAAATCAGCAACAAGTGGTTCGCCATCTTCGCGAAGGAGAATATTGCCTGGCTTGAGGTCGCGGTGAAGAACTCCGTGTTCGTGGGCAAACTGAACGGCGGCACACACTTTGATCATCATCTCAATAGAGTCTCTGAGAGGAAGGGTTCTGGTTGCTCTGGGATTGCTTTTCAGGTCCGCTGACAGGTCGCGCGATGAGTCCATTTGCCGAATGGCAAGGATGGCGGTGGCAAGTGATGAAGCCGTGCTTTTTCTGGGGTTGGCTTTTGCTCTTAGGAATTTGTGGAGGAGTTCTGAAAGTGAGATTCCATCCACGTATTCCATGACAATGAAATTGAGGCCTTCAAAGGCGCTCATCTCGATGATTCGGCAAATATTTCGATGAGGCAGTCGGGCCATGACCTCAGCCTCGCGTTGGAACCGCTTGATGTCGGCAGCTGTGGCCGGGCTGTTGTCATGGAGAACTTTGATGGCAACCGTATTTCCAAACATGTCACGTGCCTTCCAGACCTTTCCCATTCCTCCGGCTCCAATTTCCTGGATGACCCGGTATTTTCCAAGGACCTGTTCAGGTTGCTTTTTCGGGCCTGAGCGTTCCAGTCCAGCGAGGGGATCTCCGATGTTTGAAGGCCGGAAGACCCTAAGAATTGGCGTTGGTGGCCGACCGTCGGTGCCTTGCAAGGCCCAGATGTATTGAAAATAAAATTCCGCATTTTCCGGTTGGGACTCCACTTCCGGGCCGACCAGCCAAATCGTCTTTCGGAGTTCTTCCGGGAGAGAAACGATTTCAAGTCCACTCCAACTCAAATCGCTCAGGTCGGGTTCCTCCTCGGATGAGGCCTGCATGGCCTGCCAACCTTCGGGGAGATTGTGGACCACCTGATGAAGGACATCTTCATGGGCAAGGACCTCACCCGGGCGTGCGAGTCGCCCCAGGACTTCGGCCATTTCCTGTGGCAGGCCGAATGAGGAATAGCCCCACGCTCCATGGGCCCCAAAAGCACCAACCGTCGATTCCCCCGTCCATAAACCACACACCGCCCGTGGCATCGGTTTGCCGTGAGCATGAAAGTTTTCCCGAAGGGATGCCATTTTTGAAGCGAGTTGGCATGCGGATCGCACGGCCCGAAGCGCATGATCTGAAAAAACGCGGGGAGCTCCGAATACGCCGCCAACCGCCACTCCGAAAAGTGGCGTGGCTGTTCCACCGGTTTCCATGACTGCCTCGGCTGCTTCCTCGCAAAAGGTGTTCACGATGATTCGCAAATCCACCGGCGGCAGGTTCGCAAGACTCGCGCTTCGCAGGCGTGAGTGCAACGCGGTGATTGTCCTTCGATCCGGCTGACGTGCTGACTTGAGCTCCTCCTGCTCAAGATCTTCAAATGGAACCCCCACAAAAGGCAGGAGGCTTCGTCCCACGGACTCGGCCCCAGTTACCTCGTCCAACAAGATATCGCGTGTTTCACCCTCGACGTAAGTTCTGACCTCAAAAACCCTTCCGGACGCGTCAGTCAGCAAACTGCTGGAGTTCATGGTATCCAAAGATTCCAAGCACGTTCGAATTTCTCCATTCGTTCGCGGGAAAATTGCATCCAGTGGACACCCTGCCAGAACGTCTTTCCGCGTCTTCAGGTAATCAGCCATTGCCCGATTTGCGTGAATCACGATGTCGTCACGCGAAATCCGCAGCAACATTGTGCCGGAGATCGCAGTTTTCGCAGTGGGAGGCTTGTCTTTCAAGCCACAGTGACCATTATGTTATTTGCTTTATATGGCGACATCTAATCAAAAATCTTTTCCCTTCCGTCCACGGAGTTTGGAATTGTTGAGAGGAGGAGTTGAGGGGTTTTCTGTTTCGCGGGAAATTTTCTCTGGAATCACGGTGGGGCTGATTGCGTTGCCGCTTGCGCTGGCGCTTGGCATTGCGAGTGTTCCGGCCGGGGCGGAAACGCCAATGCCTGCTCCGGCGCTGGGAATTTTTACGGCCATCATCGCCGGGTTTCTCGTTGCTGCTCTTGGAGGCAGTCGGGTGCAGATCGGTGGACCGACAGCGGCTTTTATTCCAATTATTCTCCTGATCATTGGCGAGCATGGATATGCGGGTTTGCTGATTGCGACTATGATGGCCGGGGGCATTCTGATTTTGATGGGAACCACCGGAATGGGAAAACTTATCAAGTATATTCCATGGCCGGTGACCAGCGGATTCACCACCGGGATTGCGGTGGCAATCATGCTGACTCAGGTGCCGGATTTTTCGGGATTCGTGGCGGGAGAGGTCATGCCACACGAGTTTGCGGAGAAGATCCCATGGTTGCTGGCCCACCTTGGGGCTTCCAACTGGTATTCCTTGGGGCTGGCGCTTGTGTGTTTGGCGGTGATTCTGCTTTGGCCCCTTCTCCGCATTCCGCGGATTCCCGGTTCCATTGTGGCCATGTTGGGTGCGACAGTGTTTGTCGCGATCTCAGGGTGGGGGGAGGCTCATGGCGTGGCAACGATTGGCAGCAAGTTCGGCCCGGATGCCATTCCGTCCGGGTTTCCCATACCATCCCTGCCAACTATCGATTGGGGGACGATTCGCAGCCTGATCGGGCCCGCCACGGCCATTGCGCTTTTGGGTGCGATTGAATCCCTGCTTTCCGCTGTGGTGGCCGATGGGCTTTCCGGAGACCGTCATGACAGCAACACCGAACTCATTGCGCAGGGCATTGCCAATCTTGTTTGTCCATTTTTTGGCGGGCTTCCAGCGACCGGTGCCATCGCAAGAACTTCGGCCAATGTTAACAATGGAGGAAAAACCCCGCTCTCGGGGATGATTCATGCGCTGACTCTGTTGGGGATCATTCTGCTGGCCGCCAAATGGGCCGCCTACATTCCAATGGCCGCGATGTCGGCGGTGCTGGTGGTTGTGGCACTTCGCATGGGCGAGTGGCATGAAATCGTCCGCCTTCCAAAAATGCCGCGAAGTGATGCGGTGGTTCTATTAACCACCTTTGGGCTGACCGTGGTGTTTGACCTCGTGATCGCGGTGGAAGTTGGCATGGTCCTCGCGGCAATTCTTTACATCAAGAGGGTTTCCGAAACCACAGAAGTAAGCCGGGTGACCGAAGAGGACATGCTTGAGCGCCCCGAGCACATTGCCCAGGGAAAGACCATTCCCGAGGGGGTTGTTGTTTATCGGATTTTTGGGCCCTTCCTTTTTGGAGCAGCGGAAAAAATGGAAGATGCGATGGCCTCTTTGGGAAAATGGCCAAAAGTCCTCATCCTAAGGCTACACCTTGTCACTGCCATGGACGCCACGGGCATGAATGCGTTGGAGAGTGTTGTCGAACGAATGAAACATCATCACGGCATGGTCATTCTCAGCGGGATCCACCAACAGCCGCTTCTCATGCTGCGCAAGGCAGGATTTATCGACATCATCGGTCGCGAAAATTTTTGCGCGACATTTGATGACGCGCTGACCCGTGCCAGGCAAATTGTGGCATCCTGACCTGGGGGGCAGCCGCGTAATGAAAAAACAGAAAAGCCTTCTTTTTCTTTGGTAAGCATGATCTATTGCAGCCTATGAAGCCTCTCCTTACCCTCATCGTTTGTTTGATCGGAGTGCTTGCGCTCCCCGCTTGCCACCTCAAATCCTCCTACGAAAAAAATGCGGCTGCCCGCGTGGCCTATCTCAAGGAAAAGAAAACATCTCCAGCGGAAATCAACGTGGAAGGTGTGTATTTTTCTCCGGAGTGGGGCATCGCCTTGCTGAAACAAAAGTCCGGCGGGAAACTCTCCGGCTATTTTGCCGATTACGGAACCGTGGAGGGAGTGGTTTCCGGGGAGACCGCCTATTTTACAATCGTGGACTCGGGTTGGGCGGAATACACATTTGAACTGACCCAGCCCCGCTCGGATCGGCTCAAGGGCCTTTACTCCGCTTACCTTCCTTTCCACGAAAGCGATCAAACGGAGATCGTGCTCGAAAAAATCCGGCGCTGAATTTTTTGAATCATGCGTTTTCTGGCGCAATTTTTGTTGATGTCCGGGGTCCTGGCCTTTGTGGGATGCTCGGCGATTGATGAGTTCAATACGAAACGGTACGACCGCCACAACGAACTCGGGGACGCTTGGCTGTCCGATCAAATGGATCCACCCGAAATTGATATTTCGGGCCCGTACAAATCGGCGGATTGGGGTCAGAGCTATTTTTCTCAGACTGGCAACACAGTGCGCGGTCACCTCGGAGATTACCCGGTCAAAGGCGTGGTGAGCGGAACAAAGGCGTATTTGCTGATTACCGAAGGCGGTTGGTATTACTACAGTGCGATCCTGGAGATGCCGAAACCCGGGTTGCTGAGTGGATACTATTCGCGATCTGTTCCCTACAAGCGAAGCGCGCGACGGGACCTTTTGTTGATTTCGACAACAAACTGAATATCAGGTTCCGAATGGTCCCAATGCAGATGATAGCAAAAATTTGTGGTGTTGAACGGATTCACGACGGTTTGCAACGAAGGGCGAGGACGAACAGGCCCATGGGCACCGCAGAAAGAATTATCCTCTTCCTGTGAGGACATAAGTTTCACTTCGACTTACGCCGAAATATGAAAAAGATGATTCCCAAGACAACAGCCGAAGCGATTGCTAATGTGGCGATTGGTGGAACGGACGGGGGTTGGGGTTTCGCAATCGTTGGTGAAGGAGAAGGAGTTTGAATTTGAGAAGGTGTTGTCACTAAGGGCGCAGGCGTTGATCGAGTTTGCACCATCGTTGGACTTTCTATCAGGTCCTCTAGGAGGATCGTTTTTTTTGGCCTAGCGTCCTCGATCCGCTCCCTCGGCTTCCAATCAGGTTTGCGGTCTGGAAGGTCGTTTTTGAGAACATACGCGACGATTTTTTGAATTTGTCCCCGCTTCTCAGGGTCATAAAAATCCTGCAATGATACATCTTGTTGAATCATGTGCGCGACTCCTGCGACCACGCATTCTTGTTGAATCCCTTGTATCTCCGATGCTTGGTCCGTCTCAAAGTTAAGGTTTCTCCAGAAAGAGTCCTCTTCCACCATTAACGCTAAAAACTGGTATCGGTATTGCTCGGGAAGGAGCGAAAGGGTCCTCAACGATTGATGTCCAATCAGTCTTTCCTTTGTCCAAAGAAGGCCTATTAGGAATTTGGTGTTTTTTTCCGCAATGCCCTGTTGCATGATTTCAACAAGCTCCTCGGGGGAAATGCTTGTCGAGGAATTTGGATCTTGAACTGCTAATTTTTTGAGTTCCTCGTTTACGTCTTGGGAAGTTGCCGCAAGCATCGACAAAGGAAAATTAGCAAAGAAAAAAATTGATTGAATATAGAAATAAAATTTAAAGCACTTCATAAGGGTATTCCTGAAAAGGACCCATCATCAATCAGATTTTGATCCTGCTTTTTCGTTCTAAGGCGAAACTCCCAATGGTCGAAATCGGATACACGATACCACTTTGCTCCGATGTTAAGACGCAGAAACTCACGAAACTGATTCAATTCTTCATAAATCCCGTTGTTGCTGAGATAACTTGAAATCGAGGAACTCGGGCGATCATCAGAACGCATTTTTCCAACAGTATGCCTTAATCGGAGTGGGACTTCGTTTGAGCTAGCGACGTAAGGATTACCACCAAGGCTTGTGCCATAACTGTCATCTGTCCCAACAACATCGTCAGTAGGATAAGCAAGCACAACTCCATTACCCGGCTGTCCCGAGAGAATTGCTGGATTATCCACCAACACGCTACTTACGGGATACTTTGCTCTTGGGATATTCGGGTTTGTAATAGTAATTTGAATTGCTCTTGAATCATCCCACTTTTCTGCTGCACCGGTGGACAAATGTTCCGAGGGTTTTAGCGGGTTGCTTCCCCCGGGTGGGGCAACGGAAGGCGTGCCCCTAAAGTCCGGAATGTCATCTTCAAGATTACAGAGACCATCAGGATAAATCGTAAATGCAAAGACAATTGCATTTTCCTCGTATCTTCCTGCAATAAAAGTTGCACGGTCAGCAGTCGTCCCATCAACCAAACTGACACTGGAAGTCAGATAGAAAACTGGGGCGGGCAGGTCGACCATGTTGGAAATTCCCCAGACAACCCAGACATTAAGTTTCGTTACATCCTGGCTCGAATTTTTTAATTTTACTGTTATCGCAGTCTTATCCGCAACATCACGCCCTACCTTGCGCTTAGAGGCCTCACCTTGGACAGCTTCACCGGCTGGCCCCCATTCAAAAAGACTCTGAAACTCGGCTGACGTGACGCCGAGCACCTTGAATGTCACATAGTCGTTATTGATCTGCGGTGTCTTTTTGGGGGTGACAAAGTGTTTTTCACCAGATGCTCCTTTATTGCTTGGAACCATATCACCGACGACGCCAACCACCCCTTCATCAGGCACTATTTGAATCGCTAGGAGCGAATAACTCCCATCAACGCCCGCCTTTTTGTTATCCGGGTCAATGGTGAAAACTGCTGATGGGCTCGTTTGGCCATTCCATGTGATGGTTTCGATAATTTCTGCATTTTCAATTGACTCATCGACATTTTCGGTGTCGTGGTCATCTTCGGGTTTGAAAACAACCAAATAGGTGACGGAATATTTTTGTTCCTCCGTGACTCCCTCCTTCCACTGGAATTTGAACTGAACCTTTTGATAGTCGAAGTGAAGTTCGTTTTCGTGGACGTTTCGATATGCGAATGGTGTTCCCGGTTGCAACTCGTTTCCGAAAGCTTCGAGTTTGCTTTTTCCGTTGGTGACCATCATTACTGTTGTGTTTTCCGTGGTGAGGGTGGTCACGCCGTTGATTGTTGCGGTGCCATCGGCTTCATTGTTTGGCGGGTCGTCGTAACCATACTGTTGGGTTGTCCCCGAGCGACGCATTGGGGAGGCAGGGTTGCCGAAACTTGAAACGTGGTTGTCGCCTGACATGGTGGTATTTCCGGTAAGAGGATCTACGGTCCATGTTGCAGAGCCATTGATGCCCAGTGGGCCGCTTTCGACTTGACCGTTACTGCCAGCATACCTTTGGGTGGCCTTCATATTCAAAAAGCGCTTGGGCGGGTCAAGGACTTGGAATGTGCTGTGTCCGTATTTTGGGAAACTGATGCTTTTTGATTCGATAAGAATGTCAAACTCCCCTGAGGTAATGGGAGGCGGCGGCGTCGGGGATGGGTCAGCTGGCGGTTCGGGGTTGGGTGAAGGTGGAGGTAGCAGAGCAGGGGGAGGCCCTGGATTGGCAGGATCTCCGCCGTTGTCGAGTTCCTGCCCATCGGGCATGCCGTTTCCATTTGTATCGGGGTTGAAGGGGCTTGTTCCGATGGTTATTTCTGTGAGATCATCAAGCCCGTCGAAATCGGAATCCCGATTGGCCCAGGCATCGGGCACAAGCGGGTTTGTGCTGAGGGATACCTCCGTCCCATCTGATACACCATCTCCGTCTGTGTCCGAAAGATTTGGATTTGTACCAAGGGCCAATTCTTGAAGGACTGACAACCCGTCTTTATCGTAATCTTCAAAGCCATCTGGGGTTCCGTTGTTGTCTGTGTCGGGATTGTTGATGTTGAAGTATCCCCAGCCGCCTTGAGGAGTGCGGTAGATGAGATAACGTTCTTTACCGTCGGGGATGCTGTCTCCATCGGAATCTTCGGCAAGGTTGGGGTTCTTACCGAGTTGATATTCTTCGAGGTTGCTGAATCCGTCGTTGTCGGGGTCAGCCGCC
>JBGSVX010000060.1:0-11571 GCA_041752795.1 Terrimicrobiaceae bacterium | reverse complement strand
GGATCAGCCAGACCTTGAAAAACCAAGGACTCCGCCCTCGCTTGGGGAGGCTGAGTGCAGGATTTTTGATGCACTGGGTGATGAGGAATCTTCCATGGATGAGATCATTGCGAGATGCGGATTGCCAATCCATGAGGTCTCCTCTACCTTGCTGACCCTTGAAATCCGTAAACTGGTGAAGCCCCTGCCGGGAGGGCGTTTCGTCAAAACCCTCTAACCAATTCCATCATCATGTCTGTCGCCACCAACGGAAAAGTCCTCGTCATTGCCGAGAAGCCGAGTGTCGCCGCTGACCTGGCCCGCGCGCTCGGAAAAACCCCGAAAACCGGTGATTTTTTTGAAGGCGATGAGTATGTGATTTCGTCGGCGGTGGGTCATTTGGTCGAACTCTGCCTTCCGGGAGAACTCGATAAAAAGCGAGGCAAGTGGTCGTTCGCGAACCTGCCGATCATCCCCGACCATTTCGAACTCAAGCCCATCGAAAAAAATGTGACCCGCTTCAATTTGTTGAAGCGTCTGCTCAAGAGGTCCGACATTTCGGAAGTGATCAATGCCTGTGATGCCGGCCGCGAGGGCGAACTCATTTTTCATTATTTGTTAAAACTTTCCGGCTCCAAAAAACCGAGCCGTCGCCTTTGGTTGCAGAGCATGACAGCTGATGCGATCCGCGAGGGATTTGCCTCTCTGCGCGATTCCAAAGACATGGAGCCACTGGCTGATGCGGCTGTTTGCCGCAGTGAAAGCGACTGGTTGGTTGGGATTAATGGTACGCGGGCGATGACCGCATTCAATTCGCGCGACGGGGGATTTCAACTCACGCCGGTCGGGCGCGTTCAGACCCCGACCCTTGCGATTCTTGCCGAGCGCGAGGTGCGCATTCGGGAATTCAAACCGCGTGCGTATTTTGAAGTGCATGCGGATTTTCTCGTGGGTGCTGGAAACTACCGCGGGCGTTGGTTTGATGAGGCCTTCAAAAAAGGTGCGGATGAAGATGCGCGGGCCGAGCGTCTGTGGGATCGCGAGCGCGCGGATGTCATCGTCGCCAAATGCACGGGAAAGCCCGGCATCATCGAAGAAGAAAAGACCCCCTCTTCGCAGATTGCGCCACAACTCTATGACCTGACAACTCTCCAGCGGGAAGCCAATTCACGGTTCGGCCTCTCCGCCAAGCGCACTCTGCAAGTTGCCCAGGCCCTTTACGAAAAACACAAAGTCCTTACCTATCCGCGAACCGATTCCCGCTACCTGCCGGAAGATTATCTCGGGACCGTGAAATCCACCTTTGGCAAATTTGATCCGGGCGACCTCGCCGATCATGCCACCAAGGCCATCAAGCAGGGATGGGTCCGTCCCAACAAACGCATCTTCAACAATACGAAGGTCACCGATCACCATGCCATAATTCCCACCGGCGTGAGCCCCAAGGCGCTGGATGACTTTGAATACAAAGTTTTTGATATGGTTGCCCGGCGATTCGTGGCTTCGTTTTATCCCTCCGCCCAATTCGAACTTACCAAACGCATCACCCGAGTCGAAGGCGAACCCTTCCGCAGTGACGGAAAAATTATCACGGATCCCGGATGGATGGCCGTCTATGGCAAGCAGGCCGCCAATGAAGGCGACCAAACCCTCGTGGCCGTCAAGCTCGACGAAAAAGCCTCCACGGAATCCATCGAGGTCAAACCCAACGAAACGAAACCCCCGGCCCGTTTCAACGAAGCGACCCTGCTTTCCGCGATGGAAGGTGCCGGCAAATTGGTGGATGATGAAGACCTGCGCGAGGCCATGAGTCAGCGCGGCCTCGGAACTCCTGCCACGCGCGCCCAGATTATCGAAGGCCTCCTCCTTGATGGCTACCTGATCCGCCAGGCCCGCGATCTCATTGTCACTCAAAAAGGACTCTCGCTCATTGCCCTCCTCCGCGGCATTGGCGTCGAGGCGCTCACGTCACCGGAAATGACCGGAGAATGGGAGTTCAAACTCAAGCGCATGGAAGCCGGCGAGATCCCGCGTCAGGATTTCATGGAACAAATCCGCAAGTTCACGGAAGAGATTGTCGGCAAAGCCAAAAATTTCCATGGCGACCACATCGAGGGTCAATTCACGGACCTTGACGCGACCTGCCCGAAATGTTCTGCGGTTGGATTCAAAGAAACCTACAAAGCCTATGAGTGCCGGGGATGCGGGCTTCTTATTTGGAAAAATATGGCCGGCCGCGAACTCGAGCGCGGGGAAGTGATCACCCTGCTCAAAGAAGGACGTGTTGGCCCGCTGGAAGGTTTTCGCAGCAAGCTGGGCAGGCCATTCGCCGCCCCGGTCAAACTTGACCCCGAATTCAAACAGACCTTTGACTTCGGAGATTCCGCAGAAAGTCAGACCGCCAACCTTGATTTCACGGCCCTGCCCATCGTGCATGATGTCTGCCCCGCCTGCAAAAAAGGAGCGATCCATGATGCCGGAACTTCCTACCTGTGTTCCAACACGGGCGCCTGCAAATTCCGTATGGGCAAATCCATCTGCCAATACGAACTCCCCCGCGAGCAGGTTGTCAAACTCCTCGCCGAGGGCAAAACCGACATTATCCGCCGCTTCATTTCCAAAAAAGGCAAACCTTTCTCTGCGTTCCTCAAAATCGATGGAGGCAAAGTCGCTTTCGAATTTGAACCCCGAAAAGCCGCCGCTCCGAAGAAGGCGAAGGCCTGACGCCACCATTTAAAATTTTGCTGTAGAGACCATCGGTAGGATGCCGATGCCACGTGCCATTGGCTCCAGCCAATGATCCAAACCACTCCCAGACAGGGCGTCCAACCCAATCCCTGTTCCTGTTTTCATTGACAGAGTACCTTCAGCACGAAATATTTCGATGATCATCGAAATGAATGCCTCCAAGAAAAATGTGCTGTCCGTCTGTAGCTCCCAAGTTTGTGACGATGGGCGCATCGTGCAAATTTTTCAGGCCCTGGCCTCCGAGGCGCGTCTTTGCATTGTGCGGGAGCTGAATGACTGCGAGGAGAAATGCGTGTGTGATCTTGTGGGGTGTTGCGGGCTGGGCTGGTCCACGGTCTCTCATCATTTGTCAATTTTGCGCCGGGCCGGGATTGTGGCTGACGAAAAGCGTGGCCAGCAGGTGTTTTATCGGCTGACCCTGCCCTGCGTGACGGATTTTATTCAATGCCTGAAGGAACCCGTTTGTGAGGGTTCAGGGAGGGCTCTGGGATTTTGAAAATATGACCAACACATCCACGCCAAAACCCAAAGTCCTCATTCTTTGCACGGGGAATTCCTGTCGAAGCCACATGGCCGAAGGCATCCTGCGTGATTCCGCCGGTGATCTCTTCGATGTTTTCAGCGCGGGCTCAAAACCATCTGGCTACGTCCATCCGCTTGCCATCGAAGTTCTCCGGGAAATTGGCATCGATATTTCCGGACACGAATCGAAGCACCTGGATCAGTTTTTGAACGCTGGGATCCAAATTGTGATCACGGTCTGCGATAACGCCAACGATTCCTGCCCGATCTTTCCCGGGAATGTGAAACGTCATCATTGGGGTTTCGAAGATCCGCCAAAAGCCTCGCGGCCGGGTGAAGCGGAAATCGACGCCTTCCGGCGCATCCGTGATGAAATCCGCTCGGTCTTTGAAGCCTATGGATCCGGCTTCCGGGATGCTTCTCAGTCATCCCTGACCTGAACTCAAGAAATCCTGAATTATGAGCAATTCCATCGCCAAAAGCATGTCGTTCCTGGACCGATATCTGACCCTCTGGATTTTTGTGGCCATGGGGCTCGGGGTCGGGATTGGCTATTTTTTCATCACGGACCCCGAGGCCCTGTTTGCACCGGTCACAGTCGGCACGACCAACCTGCTCATTGCGGCCGGGCTCATTTTGATGATGTATCCGCCATTGGCGAAGGTGCGGTATGAGGAGATGCCCAAGGTGTTTTCCAACAAAAAAATCCTCGGGATTTCGCTTTTGCAAAATTGGGTGGTTGGCCCGCTGCTTATGTTTGCGCTGGCGGTGCTGTTTTTGCACAACCATCCGGAATACATGGTGGGTCTTATTTTGGTTGGTATCGCGCGCTGCATTGCAATGGTGCTTGTCTGGAACCAGCTCGCCAAGGGGAACAGCGAATACTGCGCAGGCCTTGTCGCCTTTAACAGTGTGTTCCAAATTTTGTTTTTCGGAATTTATGCGTGGGTATTCATCACGTGGCTGCCGGGGTTGCTCGGGATTGACCTCTCCGGCGTGCAAGGCGTCGGCGGACGAATGGTGACCGATGTCACGATCGGGGAGATTTTTGTGAGTGTGATGATTTATCTCGGCATCCCGTTTGCAGCGGGAATTCTCAGCCGGGTGATCCTCATTCCGCTCAAAGGGCGCGAGTGGTATGACACGCAATTCATTCCCCGCATCTCGCCCATCACGCTCATCGCACTGCTTTTCACCATTGTGGTGATGTTTATGTTCAAAGGGGAAACCATCGTGTCGTTACCACTTGATGTTTTGCGCATTGCGGTGCCGCTGGGTTGTTACTTTGTGTTGATGTTTGTGGTCAGTTTCTTCATGGGCCGTTGGGCTGGAGCTGACTACAGCCGCAGTGCAACGCTCGCCTTCACTGCGTCGGGCAACAATTTCGAACTGGCCATCGCGGTCGCCATTGCCGTCTTCGGCGTGGCATCCAGTGTCGCCTTCACCACGGTGGTCGGTCCGCTGATCGAAGTGCCATTCCTCATTGGGCTTGTGCACGTTGCCCTCTGGTTTCGAAGAAAGTTTTTCCCAGAAGCCGTGATTGCGGAGGCCGAAGCCGCAGGTGCAGAGAGCCTCACTGACAAAGACCGCGCCTTTCTGGAATCGGATGGCTGCCAGGCAGTTCGCCGGGCAATGGGGAAATAAACTTGGGCTGGCAGACGGTCGGCTGTCAGGACCGCCTTATTTTTTGCCGCCCTTTTTGGTGCCTGAGGGTTCCTCGTAGGGCCCGGCGGAATTTGCGAGGTCGGTTTCGTCGGCGGGGAGGAATGGTTTGAAGCGGTGTTTGTCGATGGCCTTCATGTAGGCTTCGTGGGGGCCCACATTGCCATTAACGAGGTTTTCCCAGATCGCATCATCCATGAATTGCATGCCTTCCGATTTGCCGGCCACGATGACATCTTGAAGTTTCTGCGTGGCGCCTTCGCGGATGATGGCAGAGACGGCATTGTTGCAGACGAGGATTTCATTCACGGCGACACGGCCTCCGCCATCGGCTTTCTTGAGGAGCAACTGGGCCACGACGCCGCGCAAAGACGCAGAAAGCATCGTTCGCACCTGAGCCTGCTGATCTGATGGGAAAACGTCGATCATACGGTCCACGGTTTTGCGGGAGTTGTTGGTGTGCAGGGTTCCAAAAACAAGGAGGCCGGTTTCTGCGGCGGTGAGGGCAAGGGAGATCGTTTCCAAGTCGCGCATTTCGCCGACGAGCACGATATCTGCATCTTCGCGGAGGGCCGCTTTCAAGCCGACCGGGAACGATGACGCATGTTCGGGAACTTCCCGCTGCGTGATGATACTTTTTTTGTTGCGGTGAACAAACTCGATCGGCTCCTCGATGGTGACAATGTGACGTGAGTAGTTGACATTGATGAAATCAATGAGAGCAGCAAGGGTCGTGCTTTTGCCTGAACCCGTCGGGCCGGTCACCAACACAATTCCACCACGCATTTCCCCAAAACTTTTAATCACTGTCGGAACGCCAAGCTGTTCGAGGGTTTTGATTTTTGTGGGAATGATACGAAACACTGCGCCGTATCCGTTTGTTTGCTTGAGGTAATTGCAACGGAACCGGTTTTCCTCATCCATCTCGTAGGCAAAATCCAGATCGCCAGTCTCTTCGAATCGTTGCCAGCGTGCAGGGGAACAAATTTCGCTGAGCATGAAGGCCATTTCTTCATGACTTAGCGGGGTTTCGCGGATGGGGATGATTTCGCCATGCCGCCGGATCTTGGGGGGTTGTCCTTCGCCGAGGTGCAAGTCGGAACCACCCGACTCAATCAACACGTCGAAGAATTGGTTGATAAACGCCATGAGAAATTTTCTAGCAGATTTTCCCGGCAGACGCCAGAAAAGTCAGAGAGCCCTCAAAAATTCAGGTGGGATTAAAAGTGAGTGAGGTTCAAGCGGCAACACCGAAGGTGCTTGAATTCTAAAGTCCGGTCCGAAGGGCCGGGTAACGTTGGAGAGAATTTTGCGGGCTGAAAGTCCGCCACTCTTGGGTTGAGGTTTCAGGATTCCCACAAAAATCAGTGATTAGGATCCTGCGAATTTGTGATCTCCGTTTGGGCTGCAGCAATGTGGGCCGGGGTGATTTTTGGCCCTCCGCCCAAGAGTCCGATGTTGGGCCAGAGGGAGGTGAGTTTTGCGAAATTGGCAGGGCTGCAACCGGACACGAAGAGGCCGGCTTCCGGGACTGGCCATGTTGAGGGAATCGGGGAGGCTTCTGGAAAGCAGAGTGCGGGAATTTCGGCTCCTTCGTTCATGAGCTGACGAAACGCTTCGGGCACATTGAGGGTGGGGGACCATTTCAGAGAGCAGATGGCCGGGCAATGGTGCAGAGAATGTTTCACATTCAAGGCCAACAGGAGCTGTTTCAGAGAGGGGAAGTTCTCGAGAAAAATCAATTGGGCGCCACCATCGAGGAGGGCGCCGATCCGGGCTTGGTAACCGGCCTCCGTTCCATTCTCCTCTCCGGCGACACAGCCTGCGACGAGGGCTCCGGTACCGCGCGCCGCCGATTTTGCCAGTTGCGCGGCCTGCCAGTGCAATTCATTTAACTGACCACCCAGCCCGTGCCCGGAAAGTGTCTGTTGGGAAGCGATGGCGCTGTTGGTGCGGAGAATTTCCGCGCCGGCCTCAAGGCTGGCCGTGTGAGCAGCGAGAACCGCATCGGGATCGGTCAGGCAGAGGGCTTCAATCAGGCCTTCCACCGGAGCGGGTGGGTTTTGAGGAATCAGCGAATCCGCAAATCCACCATCTGCAAGAATCAAGCGGCTGCCGAGCTCCTCGACGAGATCCTTCACGGAGTCGGTTTGAGTTCTGCAATGGCCTGCATCACCCGGTTGCTGAGTCTTTGGTAGTTTTCGCGATCCCCGGAAAGTTCCTCTTCCGAAAAGCGCAAGGGCTCACCAATCGAGACGGTGACTTGTGAGAAGTGGGGAAACATGGCATCGCGGGGAAAGGCTTCAAAACTTCCGAAGATGCGCATCGGAAGAACAGTGGCACCGGTTTTTGCAATCACGAGGCCGATGCCACTCCGGGCTTCCCCAAGAGTTCCGTCTTTGCTGCGGGTTCCCTCCGGAAACAAAACCACGCCTTCACCCTGCTTGATTTTTCTTATCACCTCGCGAAGGGCCGTGCGATCATTCCCGTCCCGTTCGACCGGAATGACATTCATCGCAGGAAACAGGGGACCAAAAATTGGCCATTCCAAAAGGTTTTTCCTGGCGAGGTAATGCACCGCGCGGCGCGAGCAGATGCCGGCAAGCGGCGGATCGAAGTAGCTGGCGTGATTGACAGCGAGGATAAGGGGGCCGGATTCAATCATGCGTTCAGGGTGCACGACACGCATCGAAAGCCCGAATCGCGCAAACGCTTTGGCGAGGTTATAAAAGATGTTGTAAATGATGTTCATCTTTCGGCTGGCTTCAAACCCGCATGGGCCAGGTGGTCGAGCACGATCTCAATCACTTGATCAATATTGAGGTGGGTGGTGTCAATGATGATGGCACCCTCTGCGGCGACAAGCGGCGCAATAGCCCGCTGGGAGTCCATGCGGTCACGCTCGGCGATTTGGTCATTCTCCCCCTCTGCAGCGCGGCGGCGGAGGCGTTCCTCCGGGGAGGCATCAATATAAAATTTGTGGGGGGTTTGAGGAAACACGCAGGACCCGATATCGCGGCCTTCGACGACGCAATCCCGGAGAGTTGCCAGGGAGCGGAACTGACCGGACAGCACGGCTCTCACCACATTGAGCTGGGAAACCGGGGAGACGTGGGCATTGACTTCGGCCTCCCGCAGGTGGTTGGAGGGATCCACATCATCCAGCAGGAGGCCGGCGATATTGTTTTGGAATGATGGAGCCATCTCGGTGCGGGAAAGCACCTCGCGAGCGGTTTCTTCATCGATGTGCCCGGGACTTTCGCGCAGCAGCCACCATGTGATCGCGCGGTAAAATGCACCGGAGTTCACCCATGCAAAATCGAGTCTTTCGGCAAGCAATCGGGCCACCGTGCTTTTGCCCGAGGCCGCAGGCCCGTCGATTGCAATCACGACCTTGCTCATCATCAACCCTCCGCAACGTCGGCGATTCGGCCCACCCCGCTGAAGACCGGAACCCTTCGCTGACGCGTTCCGCCTTTTTGAAATAACTTGAGTGTTTCTTCAAAATTGGGATACGAGGTGCTCACGCAGGCGGTGTCAGTGATTGTGGTGCGTCCTTTGGCAAACAAGCCCGCCACGGCAAACGCCATTGCGATTCGGTGGTCTCCGAAACTGGGGAGTGTGGCACCCTTGAGTTTTGCTCCACCGGTGATGCTCATGCCATCCGGGTGTTCTTCCACAGTGACTCCCATGGCCCGCAGGTTCGCAGCGATGGCGGCAATCCGGTCAGTTTCCTTCACCCGAAGCTCGGCAGCGTCTTTGATCACGGTTGTGCCCTCGGCAAGAGCCGCCGCGACCGCGATGGCGGGAAGTTCATCGATGACATTGGCAATTTCCGCGCCCTGAACCACGGTGGCTTTCAATTTTCCACCGCGCACATCAATGGCACCATAGAGTTCGCCTTGATTTGCGACTTCAACCACTTCGCGGACCCGAACCCCCATGCGCACGAGCACGGCGAGGATGCCAGTTCTTGTGGGATTGAGTCCCACATCGCGCACGAGCAGTCGGGAACCCGGACGTGCCCCCGCCGCGACAAGCCAGAAGGCCGCACTCGAGATATCCCCCGGTACACGAAAATCGCGGGATTCCACATTCTGCCTGCCTGCCATGGTCACCCGGATGCGTCCGGGGAGCTTGAGCTTTTCGGGTCGGAGTTCTTCCCGCCGGAGTTTGACGAGAAAGTATTGCATCATTCTTTCCGTGTGGTCCCTGCTTGCTGCGGGCTCTGTCACGGTCGTGATTCCTTCCGCAAACAGGCTGGCAAAAAGAATGGCGCTCTTCACCTGAGCGCTGGCCACCGGGGTTTCGTATTCGATGGCCTTGAGTGGTGCCCCCTCCACACAGAGGGGCGGAGTGCCGCCTTCTCCCTCGGCCGTGAGGCGGGCTCCCATTTTGGTGAGCGGTTCAATCACCCGCTTCATGGGTCGCTTCGAAAGCGAGGCATCCCCGGTGAGTCGGCAACTGAACGCCTGACCCGCAAGAATGCCTGAGAGCAGGCGCATGGTCGTGCCGGAATTTCCACAATCCAAATCGTTCTCCGGTTCTTGAAACTTGCCTCCGCACCCACAAATAACGACCTCACCATCCGCGATGCGCTCCACTTTAACCCCGAGGTGTTCCATCACCGCCAGCGTGCTGCGACAATCTTCCCCCTCCAAAAAATTCGTGATTTTGCAGGTGCCGTTCGAGAGGGCTGCAAGCATGACCGCCCGGTGCGAGATGCTTTTGTCCCCGGGCACGGTGATTTCTCCCTCAAAGGAAGTTCCGGCCCGCACTTTGATCTGACGTTCTTTCATTCCAAATCCTTTCTTACTTCCCGCGCTCGCGAAAGGAATTTTTCCATGGCCTCATAATCCCCCCGCTCCAGGAAACCCGCAAAATCATCAATTTTTTGGTGCAACTCGCCCAATGCGGCGAGGACTTCCCTGCGGTTTTCAAGAAAAATGCCTGCCCACATGCTTTCGGGTCCGGCCGCAATGCGTGTGGTATCGCGAAACCCGCTCCCTGTCACTTCCAAGGCTTCCGGGGTGGTTTCAGCCACAGTGTTTACCAGGGCCGAGGCGAGCGCATGGGGGAGATGACTTGAACGGGCGACCAGACGATCGTGATGTTCCGGGCTCATCTGCAAAGTCCGGCATCCGGCCAGACTCCAAAAATCATTTACCTGCGCCAGCGCTTCCTTCGAGGTGGTTTCAGTCGGGGTGAGTATGCAAGTGGCTCCCTCATAGAGGCTGTCATTTGCGAACTGAACGCCGGACTGCTCCGAGCCGGCCATCGGATGGGCCCCGACAAAACGGTTTCCAAAAAGTGGTTCCATCATGCGAACCACAGCGGCTTTTACACTGCCGGCATCGGTGATCACCGCACCGGGGTCCACAGCGTTCGCCATCTCCCGTGCTGGTTTTTCCATGGCCTCCACCGGACAGCAAAACACAATCAGGGAAGCCCCCTCCACGGCCTTGCAGGCATCATGAGTTACCAAAGCAGAAGGAAAAACCGCCGCAGTTTTTTCAACGGAAGAAGCCCGCGTCCAGAAACGCAGGTCGCAGTCCGGGAGCCGCTTTTGCAAGGCCAGCCCCAGAGAGCCACCAATTAGGCCCGGTCCAAAAATCGTGACAGCACTCAGGGCACCAAGAAAATCTTGCTGGTGTACGGGCACTTGACTTCGGTGCCGGGAGGGAATCCCCTCACGTCCACGTATCCGGCGTAGGCCGCATGCGGGCTGGTGACAAAACCGGGTTTCCCGGGAACCGGCGTGGCATACGGCAGGTCACGTGTGGGCACTGTCGAAGCGGCCGTGGAAGGAGTTGGCGTGGGTGATGGCGGAGTCGTCAGAGGATCCGGAGTGGGCGACGCTTCTGGTGCAGGTGTCGGGGTTGCAAACTGCGTCTGCGATGTCCCTTGGTATCCATACCGGTTGCGACCACCGGGGGCTGATTCATCCTCTTCCGTTTGGCATGCCACAAGCACGACGGCGGCGACTGACGCAAACACGATCCACGTTGAATTTTTCATAATCTGATGACCCCCTCTCTGTCGCATCATCCCCGCATGTCTTGCAATGCAAATTTCGCAGGGAGCGGGATTTTCCTGGTTTGGGTTTCAACCACCCACCGGCAGCATCTTTTTATAAGTTGCCAGGGCGAGCAGGGGGAAGTGCTGACGGTACATCTCGTATTTGAGTTAGAAAACGCAGGGGAATCCGGTGCCGGTTGTGTAATTTTCCGCCCAGCTTCCGTCTGGGAGTTGGGTGCGGACGAGGTATTCGATTCCGCGTTCGATGCGTGCATCGCCACAGGCGCAGAGGCCCATGAGTGCCCATGCGGTCTGGCTGGGGGTGCTTGGGCCGAGGCCTTTGAGCGTGGGGAAATTGTAGAAATAGGGGTCAGGGGAAATAGGGGTCAGGGTGCATATTCTATCATCTTGCAGTTGGAGAATGTGGCGATTTTGAACCTGTGCATCCATCGCCGGTATTGAAGTGTGAAGGGATAAAGCAAAACGATAAAAATGATTTTTTATGCACCCTGACCCGAATGGCACGAACTTAAGGATCATTTTGGACTCGCTCGGCGGTTTTTGTTCGGGCGGTTTCTGCGGGGAACATGGCCCATCATTGCGCGTGGTTTGGTGAGGAGCTGATAGTTTTTTGGTCTTCGC
>JBGSVX010000059.1:0-1534 GCA_041752795.1 Terrimicrobiaceae bacterium | reverse complement strand
CAGTGTTGCGGACTTTGCAGATAAAATGAATGAGCGTATGCGGCGCCTTGGCGGAAATTCCTCGAATTTCAAAAACCCCAACGGCCTGCCTGCTGAGGGTCAGTATTCGACCGCCCGGGACATGGCCCGGGTGGCGAGGTCGGTCTACTTTAATGCGGCTGTTCGCGAGATGATCAAACTCAAGTATTACACTTTTCGATTCAATTCCGGGAGGACTATGACCCTCAAAAACACGAACCGCGTGCTCCGGACGTACTCCTTTTGCAATGGCATGAAAACCGGCTACACCGTGCGGAGTGGTCATTGTTTGATCTCGAGCGGCTCCTACGCAGGACGGGATGTGATTGCCATCGTGCTTGGCAGCAACAAGGCCAATGTGTGGCCGGAATCCACCGCGCTTCTGGCATTCGGCCTTGGACTCTCCGAGAGTCAGGTTGCCGCTCTGCGAATTGACTCTGCAGCACCTTCAGCGGATCAAGACTAGCTTTTGAGGCAACGCCGTCCCCTGGTGCTGGAGGATGTGAAAGGCGGCTTCGCAACGATGTGCAAACACAGTCATCGGGGACGCAATCCCACCATACGAACACGTCCGGTTTATTGCTGAACTTGCACCCGTGTCCAGTGTCCCGGAACCCAGACGCTGCGTCCGGTGTGGTCAGATTCGTAGCGGCCATCCAGCCAGACATAATCCCGCCCCGGGCGTTGATTGCGGTTGGTGAGGTCCGGGCCGTATTGTTGATCAATGTATTGTTGATCGTTGTAACCGTAGTTCGGGCGTCTCGGGCCGGGGTCCAAGGCATCAAAGATAGCCCGGCCTAGAGGATCAATCGGCCGGAAACGGCCTTCGGAGTTTGTGCATCCTGTGAGGGCCATCAATCCCAATGCGCTGACTGTGACTAAAAGAACTTTTGGTTTCATAGGGTGATGAGATGAATTAACCATGCCACAAAAAAAGCGATTTGCCATGGGGAGTAACCCTCATGCCGAAAATTTATCCAAGTTTGCCAATCGTCGTGATGTGTTCGATCAATGAGTTGATGTGCGAGGCAGCTGAATAGTTCTCTTCAACAAACTGTCTGCCATGGGATGCCATTTGATTGCTGTCTTCAGGCGAATTCAGGATTTCCGTGAGGCCGCGAACCCAGGCATCAACATCTCCCACGGGAAAAATACGGCCGGTTTTGTGATCGGTGATGGTTTCAGGAAGTCCTCCGGCATTTGACACGGCCACGGGAATGCCGAGAGCCAACGCTTCCAATTGGGAAAGACCAAGAGGTTCGCTGTGCGATGGCATGATGACCACATCGGCGAGGGTGAGCAAAGGCGCCACAGGATTCACCATGCCGGCAAAGTGTGTATGATCACTGAGGTTTTTGGTGGCGACCATTTTGCGGAGTTCGGATTCCTTGGTGCCGAAGCCCGCCATCACATAGCCAATTTTCGGAAATGCCTCCTTCAGTTTTTCCAGTGCATCCAAGGCAACGCGGTGTCCCTTCTCGCTGCGCAGCATGGCCGCATGCACAACAACCGGGGA
>JBGSVX010000058.1:0-5301 GCA_041752795.1 Terrimicrobiaceae bacterium | reverse complement strand
CAATACTCAAGTGATCAAAACCAACCTCACCACAGACAAACATTTTTCGTCTGCCAGCAATCGGGAACTTCTTGTGTATTTCGACGAATACACAAAAAAAGATCTCACCGAGACCGACTTTCAGAACATGCGAACGGGATTGAAGACCTTTCAGAATCTTGTGGAAAGCAATGGTGTCACAAAGTTTGCGGTGGTGATTGCCCCCGACAAGTCTTCTCTGTATGCGCCATGGTTGGTGGAAGCCGAAATGGCAACGGTCAATCTCATCGCCGAGGCCGCCAAGGATCCAGACCTGTCGCTTCTCCGGACGGACCTCATTTTCGCAGAGGCATTGGAATCCCCGGACGCGTATTTGCCAAGTGATTCCCATTGGAGCAGCCGCGGGCACCGCCTTGTGGCCGAGGGCTTGCTGAAGTTGTTGCAGGCAGCCCCTGAATAAATGAGAAGTCTCTCACAGAGGCCTCATGCGGTTTTCTTGCAGGTCACAGGATGTCTGATCCTTCCGTGCGTGGTCAGTCGACCAGGGTGTGAAGGCGGATGGCGGCGGCGATGATCGGCTGAGCCCAGTCGGGAGTACCTGAGAGATCGGCGGGTGCGGTGATTATCCGCCGCTTCATTTCCAGCAGCAGCACGGGACATGGAGGTTTGCCCTTGGCGGGGTCAGCCTCTGTTGAGTTGTCATAAACGCGGAGGTGATGGATGCATGGAAGAAGGCGAATGAGGTTCTCGCGGCTGCCGTTCCAGCGCTCACGGATTTTTTCCTCCGGGATATCGTGTCCGCCCTTGGCGACGCGAGCCCGTACGCGGCGAAGGTGAAGATCCGGGCTTTCGAGTCCGCAAAACCAAAGGTGGAGCCGATGCTCGCCGCGTGCCGCGTCTTTCAGCAAGCGGGTGATGGTGTTTCCTCCGAGCGTGGTTTCAAACCGGTAGTCTTTGCGTTCCTCGATGGCCTGTTCCAGCAGTGACCTGCCAATCTGCCACGCGTGGGCGTTGGCAAGGGTCAGGGAAATATCCGGATGCAGCGTGCGGATTTTTCGGGCGATGGTATCGGGGTTGAAGTAGAAATCCGGGGTGGTTTCAGCGAATTCGCCCGCGATGCTGCTTTTTCCCGCACCGTTGACTCCTGCCAGCACAGTGATTGTGGGATGCGAACTCATGAGCGATACTTGATCTTACGCCGTGCCGCCCGAACCGCTGCGGCTCCAAGTTCCTCAGGGGTCGCCTCAAAGAGACGTTTTGCAGCCGCTTTTTGCTCCGGCGCCTGCATTTTTTCCAGCATGCCACGGTATTCCACCTGCAATTCGTTAAGCAAATTGCCCTCTGATCCAACCATGCGCTCGTATTGATCGATCGAAACGAGAACGGCACGCGGTTTGTCGTGCCTTGTGATCGCAACCGCCCCTTGGGTGGCAACTTGGTCGAGGACGTCCGCCGTCGAGTTCTTAAGCGCGGTGGCCGTGACCGGGGGAAGTTCCTGGATCTTTGGTAAAGTGTGCGAGGAGTGAGGATATTTTGTAGCCATATTAATTAAAATATCCATTATAGTTAAAATATCCATAATAATTCTTTTGCGTTTCTCCCTGAGAAACATGCGGCCTTGCAGGCTGCGGCTCCCCTCGGTAAATATTTGGGAATGATTCAGGAATACGTCCCGGTTCTTTTGCACATTCTTGTTGCGGTTGGCTTCGCCACCGTCGCGCTTGTGGCCAATTTGGTGCTTGGCCGCGCAGGGACCCGGACCCCAACCAAAGACCTTGCCTATGAGTGCGGGATGCTCCCCGAGGTCGGCCCTCAACCACGTTTCAGCGTGAAATTTTATTTGGTGGCCATGCTTTTCATCCTGTTCGATATCGAGATCGTCTTCATGTATCCATGGGCGGTCGTTTACAAACCCTTCGTGGCAGAATTTGGCCCAATCATCCTGTGGAGCATGTTCAGCTTTATTCTGATCCTTCTCTTCGGATATATCTACGCCATCAAAAAGGGTGCCCTCGAGTGGAGTGGCAAATAACGGATACTCTCAGTCCACTCCAAAAAATTTGCGAATTTCCAAGTTTTCATGATCCATCATCTCGTTCTTTTTAAAGTCAAACCCGAAGTCGATGAGGAAAAAATCGAGTGGATGATGCGGGAAACCCGGATTCAGCTTCTCAAAATCCCCGAGGTTCTCAGTGTGCGGTGCGGCAAACGCATTGACCCCGAACTCGCATGGCCATTTTTCCTCGTCGTGGAAGTCGAATCTTTGGACAAACTGAAGCTCTACATTGAAGACCCCATTCACATGAAATTTGTGGAGGAGGTCATCAAACCAAATATCACCGAACGCCTTGCGCTGGACCACGAGACCGAGCCGGCCAAGGACGTCAAATACTCCTGAGTTACTTCACGAAGGCCTTGAGCTGATCGGTGAGGGCTTGGATTTCCTCCCTCAGGGCGCGCTGGGATGACGGATCGGAATTGCCGGAACGCAGTCTCAAAATCGCGGCTTGGAGCTTGGATCGAATGGAAGGCGCAGCAATCGCGAGCCACCATTCCTGGGTGGTCTGAAGCAATTCATCCTGCGTGCGGCCGGTATCCAGTGATGCAAGCGCGCGTTCGAGTTTTGAGGGCAGGCTCGCAACAAACACCCCGAGCTGTCCGGGTTCCTCCAGTTTGGCTCCGCAGGCCACAATGTGCTGAAGCAGCAGGCCTCCCTCCTCGATTTCTCCGGCACGGAGTGCTCCGTTCTCTGCAAGCCATGAGCGGGATTCGGGGTCCATGAGGGCATGACGGCAGAGCACTTTCATGCCCTCGGAGAGTGGAAGCGGTGGCTCCACGTCTTTTTCTCCAGAGGAGTCCTGCTGCGCGAAGCCTTTCGGCTTCGATCTTCTCAATTGGGCCTTGAAGGCTTCATGGTTCACACCAAACCGTGAACAAATTTTTCCTATCACCAAGTCGCGAGTGACAGGATCCGAGATCAACTCGACAAATCCCCCGAGCTTCCGGGTTGCTGCCGCCGTTTTGGCCGGGTCGGACAAAACGCCCGCTTCAATTGTGCGGTCAATGGCATGATCGAAAAAATCTTTGGCAGAAGCGGTCGCTGCGCGAAAGGCCTCGGGACCTTCGGACCGAATGAGCGAATCCGGGTCACTGCCGGCAGGCAAGCGCGCCACTTTGACTGTCAGCCCACATTCTAAAAGGGCCGGAAGGGATCGACTGGTGGCCTCCTGTCCGGCTTTGTCCGAATCAAAACACAGCACGACGGATTCCACAAACCGTGAAAGCAGACGGGCCTGGTCATGCGTGAAAGCCGTGCCCTGCGGGGCAATCACATTTTTCACACCGGCTTCAAAGGCGCTGATCGTGTCCAACTGTCCCTCACACACGATGGCCTCTTTGGCGTCAATCAACGCCCGCTTGGATTTGTCCAACCCGTAAAGCACTCGGCCTTTGTTAAATAGGGGTGTCTCCGGCGAGTTGACGTATTTTGCAGTCTTTGCTTCTGCTTCCAACACCCGGCCGCTGAAGGCGATGACCTCACCAAAATCATTGCGAATCGGAAACATCACCCGCCCACGAAACCTCGCATAAAACCGCCCGGAGGAACTGTCCGAATCCTCCTTCGAGGAAACCAAGCCACTCTGCACAATTTCCTGATTTGTGAATTTTTGGGCCTTCAAAAAATCGGTGAGCGCATCCCACGAATCCGGAGCAAAACCGATCTGCCAGGATTTCGCCACAGGCGAAGAAATGCCACGGGATTTGAGATACTGACGTGCCTCATCCGCCTCTGGCGATTTCATCAGGTTTTCATGAAACCACTCCGAAGCCCGCGCATGAATGGCGAGCAGGCGACGGCGAATTTCATGCGCGCGGTCATCATGAGATCCCCCCGCTTCTTCAATGACCGGGATCCCGGATTTGGAGGCCAAGCGGCGCACGGCCTCCGTGAAGGGAATATGCTCGTAGTCCATCACAAAACGAAAGACCCCGCCGCCCGCTCCGCAGCCAAAACAGTGAAACGACTGACGCGCCGGAGTGACCTGAAAGGAGGGCGTTTTTTCGTTATGAAACGGGCAGAGCGCCTTCCACGCCGAGCCTGCCCGCTTGAGAGGAAAGTACGAGCCAACCAGCTCCACGATATCCGTGGCGTCGGCCACCCGGCGGATTGTTTCCTCGGAGATTCGTGGCATGTTCTGGGTCAGTCGCTCCCGGCAAGCACCCCGGGCAGGGCTTCCATAAACCGCCGATTTTGGTTCATCGTCCCAACGGAAACCCGGATCCATTCCGGAAGTTTGTAGGATCGCATGGCCCGCACAATAATTCCCTGACTCAACAAGGCCTGAAAAATCCGATCACCATCCCCCACACGGACCAACACAAAATTCGCCGAGCTTGGCACATATTCCAAACCGAGTCCGGCAAACCCCTTTTCGAGAAATGCGCGGCCTTCATGGGTCAGTTCCCGCGTGCGACGCATGTGGTCCTCATCGCTCAATCCCGCCAACGCACCGGCCTGGGCAATGCCATTTGCATTGAAAGGCTGACGTGTTTTTTGGAGCACTCCTGCCAGGTGGGCCGGTGCAAGCCCGTAGCCGATCCGAAGAGCAGCCAGGCCCTGAATCTTCGAAAACGTTCGCATCACAGCCACATTGCGTCCCTCTCGCACATAGCGGAGAACGTCCGGTGCCTCATCAAGAAATTCAAAATAGGCTTCATCAAAAATGACCAGCACATGGTCGGGAACCTTGTTCATGAAATCATCAATCGCCGCCTGATCGACCATTGTTCCGGTCGGATTGTTGGGATTGGCAATGAACAACTGACGGGTCTTTGGCGTGATTGCCGACAACATGGCGGGAAGATCATGCACAAATCCCGGGTCAGGAACCTCCACGGTCTTTGCACCAAAAAGCTGGGCCATCAACCCATACACGGCAAACGCATGACCCGCTGTGATGACCTCATCTCCGGGTTTCAAAAAGGCATGACCGATGAACTCGATGATTTCATTCGAACCATTTCCGAGAATCACATTCTCACGCGCAAGATTCAGCTTTTCGGCAATGGCCCCCCGCAACGCGTAACCCCCGCCATCCGGATAGAAATGCGCACGGTCCAAGGCTTCGCGCATGGCTTGGATGGCCAAAGGGGAGGGACCCAGAGGGTTTTCATTGGATGCGAGCTTGATGATTGCCGATGGTTCCAGCCCCATCTCGCGGGCCAGTTCCTCCACGGGTTTGCCGGGTTCATAGGCAATCAGGTTTTGGACGTGTTCGTGTGCGGTTTGCCACATAAAATATTCGGGATTTGAGTTCGTGT
>JBGSVX010000057.1:0-2133 GCA_041752795.1 Terrimicrobiaceae bacterium | reverse complement strand
TTTTTCAGAGACTCGGCAAACTCCACAAAGCCCGAGGCGTCGGAGCCATTCCGGACCAAGGGTGAGAATTCCCGGCAACGGGCCGCAATATCTTTTGATTCAAGAAGTCGGCTGAGAGCTGACGCGACAAATTTTGGGGTGCAGGAACCAAATGGCAGTCTGAAGCCGAGGCCAAGACGTTCCACGCGGGCTGCGTTATCCGGTTGGTCATGGGCTCTGGGAATGACCAATTGCGGTCGTCCAGCGGCGATAGCTTTTGCGGTTGTGCCGATTCCACCATGGTGAATGATAGCCCGGCAGTGGGGAAAAATGTCTTCAAACCTCAGGTGACGGACGGAAAAGCCTGTATCTGGAAGCGACTCCTTGGGGTCTTCCGGTCCTACAATCAGGAAGGGAAGCCCGAGCATTTCCGAAGTACGAATTGCACATTGATGGAACCGGGCGGTGTCATGGTTTGCAGACCCGTGAGTCCACAACAAAGGATTCGGGTTTTTTTCCAAAAATGCGCGGACTTCCAGAGGTAGTGGTAAAGAGGCGGTCTCAATGGGAAATCCGAATTGGCGGGTGTTGGCAGGCCACTCGGGCTGGGGTTTTGCAAACCATGGGGGACAAAGCAGAGTCGTGCCATCTCCCGAGAGAATGATCTCGCGAAAAACATCCCGAACGGCGGGCAGTCCCATGGATTTCCTCAGGTCATTGATTTCTTTTTTGATGCTTAAATTGAGCACGGTGTTCACGCCTGCAAAGGCGAGGCGTTTAATAAAATCCGGTGCTGCGGGAAGCCACTCCAGTCCATGAGAAAACACCGGGCAGTCCCGCAAGCTCATCAACACCGCAGGCTGCATGTGAATGTTGAGCCGTGGAATGCCTGCCGCCTCAGCGGCAAAAGCAGCGGCCAAACCAAAGGTGGATGTGATGACCAAATCCGGCTGGAATCCACAACTCTGATAGGCCTTCAAAAAATCCGGAAAGCTTTGCAGCATCACCTTTGCGACATGCGCCGGGCCGGTGATCGGATGCCAGAATCGGGGGTCTCGGACCAGGGACTCAAAATCTCCTTCCCGGCCCACGGGTGTCCATGGCAGGCCTTCGGCACGAGTCGCGTATTTGGGAGGAAGGAGAAAGTGCGGTTCATGTCCCTTCGCCGCCAGAGCATGACCAGCCCAGACCAACGGATTCACGTCCCCCTCGCTGCCAAACGGCGAGAGCAGAATCTTCAAACTACGCCTCATCCAGAATATCCCTCAGGGTCTGCGCCTCCCCGGCCAGAAGTGCGGGATCATCACCTCTTACAAACTCAAGCAGCACATCGGGTGAGAGGCCTGCCGCGCGAATGGTTGCCACATACGCCTGCCACCGGTCGCGTCCTTCTGCGATGGGGAGCCGGGAGACGGAATCCGGCCACCAATGGAATGCATGCACATTTTTCATGCGTGGCAAAACCGAACGCAGGGACTCCAGACATTGCTCTTTATTGGATCCAACCGGAGGTTGCCAGGAAGTAAAGATCGCGGGGTGTTGGGTTTCTTCCAGCAATTGAACGGCTGACCCCACGGAATCGGTGAGAGTATTTCCATGGTATTCATAGGAAATGGTGAGGCCCGAAGCCATTGCAAGATCCGCCAAATGGAGAGCCGCATTCACCACGACGCGGCGGGCGGATTCCTCTGTATCCACAGAGCCCTTGTCTCCTGCCCAAACCCGGATGGTTGGCGCACCAAGTGTTGATGCGGTCGCCACGACATCCTCAGGCTTTGGGCCCTCCTTTGCACCAAGCCGGAGATAGGAACCGTAAGCGGATACCCGCAAACCAAATTCTGCCGTGATCTTTGCCGCCTCGGCTGCTGCTTGAAGATTTCCATGAGGCACGTGGATATCGCCTCCCCACTCAATGCATTGCAAACCGGCTGCAGCTGTCAGTTTGACAATTTCCGGAACACTCAACTTTCGAAAAGTTACCGAGACAAGGCCTGGGCTCAGTGTGGTGGTCATGCCATTCGTTTGAGCATTTCAAGGCTCACGGAATGTTTAAGCGGTTGGCCCTTGGTGTAACGCGAAAACTCATCCACCATCCATCGTCCCATGCGGGAAATTTCGCCGTCCATGCTTCCTGCGATGTGGGGAGTCAGAATG
>JBGSVX010000056.1:0-3521 GCA_041752795.1 Terrimicrobiaceae bacterium | reverse complement strand
TTCTGATCAAGGAACCACCAACCGCTGCCATATTGGATTTTGCCGGCGGCAGGCCCTTCCTGGAAATTGCCAATCATGGTGGCGAAGACATAATTGTCGGCGGGATTCAGATTATAGAGGATGGTTTTTGGAAGAGAATTGTCCAGATCGAGGGCGTCCAAATATCTGGAAAGTGCCTGGGCCTGTGGCCAATCCCCGATGGAGTCAAACCCTGTATCAGGCCCAAGGGCATTGGCGGCCCTTGAATTGTTTCCACGCATGGCTCCCAAGTGAAGTTGTTTGGTCCATCCCCTCTCTTTGTCGAGGTGTCCGAAATACAGCATCATGAACCCCGCAAATTTGTCCGCATCGGCCGCTTCGGCATTTTCCCCACAAATCGCGGACTCATAGATTTTTCTGGCCTTTTTCGTGGAGGCATAGGCCGTCGGACAATGCGAAAGCCCGTGGTCGGAGAGACGCCCACCAAGGTCATGGAACGCCTGATGCCTCGCATCCAATGCTTCCAAAAACCCGCCGAACGATGAGCACTCGATGCCACTCCGTTTTTCCAAGGCGACGACCCAATCGGCAAATTCCCGCGCTTTGTCCACCCGGAGAGCCTTGTCCGGACGGAAGGTCGGATACATTTTTGTAAAGCCTCCGTCATTTCTGAGCGTTGTGTGGGCCGCGAGGTCATCCACGGGATCATCGGTCGTACAAACCACCCGGACATTGGAACGTTCGAGCAGTTTGCGAACACGAAAATCCGGGGATGCCAACAAGGCATTGGCCTGATCCCAAATGGCAGGAGCGGAAGACTCATCCAACAGGTCATCGATTCCGAAATGCCTCAGGAGTTCCAGATGGGTCCAGTGGTAGAGCGGGTTTCTGACCGTTTGCGGCACCGTGCGCGCAAAGGCCAAAAATTTGTCGTAGGGGGCGGCACTTCCCGTACAAAATTCTTCTGGGATTCCATTCGTACGCATGGCGCGCCATTTGTAGTGGTCACCGGCGAGCCAAATGTCGAAGAGGTTCTCAAACTGCCTGTCTGCCGCAATGTCCTGGGGCGGCAGGTGACAGTGATAATCAAAGACGGGCTGAGGCTTGGCGTGATCGTGGTACAGCCTCTTGGCCGCATCCGAATGCAGAAGAAAATTGTCGTCCAGGAACGTTTTCATGACACCACTCAGCTCCGCTCTTCAATTGGCACGTAAGCCCGCTGATTGGCTCCGGTGTAGATCTGACGCGGACGGTAAATTTTGCTTTTGGGGTCGTCGATGACCTCCTTGAAATTTGCGATCCAGCCCGGCATGCGCCCGATGGCGAACATCACGGTGAACATTTCGAGAGGGATCTTCAGGGCTCTCATGATAATTCCACTGTAAAAATCCACGTTGGGGTACAATTTGCGTTCCAGGAAGTAGTCGTCCTTGAGCGCGGTCTCCTCCAATTTCCTTGCAATATCCAAGAGCGGGTCACTCACATGCATTTTGGCGAGAACGGCTTCACAACGCTCTTTGATGATTCGGGCCCGTGGGTCGTAGTTTCTGTAAACCCGGTGACCGAATCCCATGAGGCGTGCACCGCCACCACTGGTTTTGACCGCTTCGATGAAGTGCGATCCGTCATCACCGTCTTTCCGAATTTGTTCGAGCATTTCCAAAACGGCCTGATTCGCCCCGCCATGCAGCGGTCCCCACAGAGCGCACACCCCGGCGGCCGCGCTTGCAAACAAATTGGCCCGACTGGAGGCCACCATGCGAACGGTGGATGTCGAACAATTCTGCTCATGGTCGGCGTGCAGGAGGAAGATCTGATCCAGTGCCGCCACGGCTGCGGGCTCCAAGTCGATGTCTTCATAGGGCATTGAAAACATCATGTGCAAAAAGTTCGCCGTGTATTTGTATTCCGGCTTCGGGTAAATGATCGGGAGTCCGCGGGATTTCCGATAAGCAAAGGCCGCAATCGTACGAACTTGCGAAATCAGTCGCCCAGAGTGCCGATTGAATTTGTTCGGGTCGTAGGGGCCGGCCAATTCCCGCGTGAAGCAACCCGAGGCATTGATCATTGATGACAGAATCGCCATCGGATGCGCATTCGGTGGAAATCCCTCAAAGTGATACTTCATGTCCTCATGAATCACCTGAAACTCAGTGAGCAATTCCGAAAATTCGCGGAGTTCGTGACGGTTCGGAAGTTCTCCGTGAATGAGGAGCCAGGCACTCTCAATGAACGTGCTCTTCGTAGCCAACTCCTCAATCGGATATCCGCGATAACGCAAAATCCCCTGCTCTCCATCAATAAACGTGATGTCGCTGGAACAGGACCCCGTGTTTCCAAATCCATCATCATACGTGATCAAGCCGGTCTGGTCTCTCAGCTTGCCAATGTTAACTCCGATTTCGCCCTCGGTCCCTATGAGCACCGGTAATTCTGTGGACTTGTCGCGGTAGTGAAGTGAAGCGGTTTCGTTCATGGGATTGGATTTGGAAAGTCACATTCTATACGACCCAAGTCCCGAGTCACCTGCAAATCCTCAGCTTTTGAAATACTTTTTTTTGATAGTTTAAGCGGGATTTTGTTTTTCAAGTCCCGGACTTGCAAGATGCGGCACTTTCCGCTGAATTTGCATGCTTGAAAACGGTGGAAATATTTACTGATGGCGGATGTCTTGGAAACCCCGGGCCGGGGGGCTGGGCGGCAGTGCTGCGCCACCAGGAAACAACGCGGGAGTTATCGGGAGGAGCTGCAGCGACAACGAACAATCGCATGGAGCTCCAAGCCGCGATTTCTTCCCTGGCGGCACTCAAGGAGCCGTGCAAAGCCATCCTTCACACCGATTCCGAATACCTCCGCAGGGGAATTACGGAATGGATTCATGGGTGGAAGAAGAATGGATGGATGACAAAAAATCGTCAGCCTGTAAAAAATGCGGACCTGTGGCAGGAATTGCTGACCATGACCTCGGGGCATAAAGTCTCATGGAAATGGGTCAAAGGCCATTCCGGTCATCCCGACAACGAGCGTTGCGATCAATTGGCGGCGTCGGAAATCCAAAAGGTTGTCACCTCAAAAACCAGCACGGAGTTGCAGGCCAGCCTGGAAGCATTTCAGGAAGAGAGGAAGCCCGTGAGATCGAGCAACCAGCTTTCTTTGTTGGATTGATTCACCGGGGGGACGGTGCAATCAAAAACTGATGAGCAGGTATCCCCGGTTTTGCATGGAAGATTTGTCGAGAGTTGCCATGGCAGCGGCGAGAGTTTCCACCGGCACCCAATACGGTTCGTAGTCCTCGCGGTCGGGATCAAAGATCAGAACGCGATCCGCTGCGGCATCGTAGGCACCGACGGTTACCCAATGCCCGGCTTCGTCTCCCCCGTTGAATTTTCCCTGATCGATATCAGCGAGAATGAAATTCCGGGGATTGCCTTCATTGGCTTGCAAGTCGCGGCGGAGAGAGTTGAGGGCTTCACCACCGGGGGTTTCCATCCTGATTGCGCGGGCCTGCACATTTTTCAGGCCGAAATGACGGAAGGCGGCTT
>JBGSVX010000055.1:0-8284 GCA_041752795.1 Terrimicrobiaceae bacterium | reverse complement strand
CACCGCCGAAGACCGCCTGGCCCGCACCACCAAAGTCATCGAATCCCTCCGCCGCCCCAACGTCGCCTCCGGGGGTTCCTCGATCCCTGCCGGTCTCGTTCCAGGCGGTCTTGTCATTGCCAATCCGAGCGCTTGGATCGGCGCCCAACTCCCCACCCAAAACGGTTCCACAATCAATATCGTCCAAACTGCTTCGACCGCCCAACTGTTCTGGGAATCCTTCAACATTGCCCGAGGCATCACTCTCAACTTCGACCAATCCGCCGGGGGAACCGACATCGGCAAGTGGATCGCCTTCAACCAAATTGTCGGCAATTCGGAATCCCGCATCGGCGGAATCTTGCGCGGCGGAGGCCAAATTTACGTCAACAACCCAAATGGCATCCGCTTCGAATCCGGCAGCCAGGTCACTGCCCGCACCCTTGTCGCCTCAACCCTGCCCATCAATACCAATCTTATCCGAAATGGACTGGTCAATCTTACGGCAGGGAGCGCGGAATTCTTATTTAATACTTCACCCCAAAACGGCTTTATTCCTCCATCACCGCCTGCGAGCGGAGTGTATGGAGGCGTCACAGTTGATGCGGGTGCCTTCATCCAAACTACCATTTCCGCAGAGGGGAGTGGAGGTAGAATTCTGCTTGCAGGAGCAAACGTTAGCAATTACGGCGAGTTGTCTGCCCCGTCCGGCCAAATCATTCTTGCGGCAGGGCTTCAAGTTGGATTGAGCACGCACAGCAAATCCTACCCACAGATTCCAAGCAGGAATTCAGACCCAAGAACCGGCGATGATGATCCAACCTTGCGCGGGCTGGATGCATATGTTGGCGAGGTGGGAACCTACGCTGGCTCAGTATTGAATAGTGGCCTTACTTCAATCCCACGTGGAAGTCTCATCATGGTTGGAAGGGACGTTGCGCAGAATGGTGGAGTGGACAGCCTCACGACTGTGAATCTGAATGGGAGAATCGATTTATTGGCCAACTATGGTGCCGTGCCTTCCTCAAATTATTCAGGTCAGGGAAATAGCATTCCATTCCTTAACACACAAACCGGAAGAGTCTCCCTCGGTGCAAGGAGCGTGACCAGAATTATCCCAGACTATCAAGGTGTCGAAACAGCAGTCTCGGAATTTGGAAAACTTCCTTTGAATTCTCAGGTCAACATTCAAGGTCGAGACATTTACCTTGGTGCCGATTCCATTCTTCTTGCGCCTGGTGCGGATGTTGCCATTGCCGCGGGAAATTGGAGGTCCGTTCCCTCGAGTGGGGTGCGACTTTCACCAGATTTTGTCTTCACGGGGGGACAGATTTATTTGGACCGTGGCGCTTTGGTTGATGTTTCGGGTTCCACGGATGTTTCTGTTCCGCTCTCAAACAGCATTCTCGAAGTTCAGCTCCGAGGCAATGAGTTGTCGGTGTCACCGCTCCAAAGGACCGGAGATCTGAGAGGTATCACTCTAACAATCGATGTGCGGCGAACCGGGACCTTTTATGGGCGAAACTGGGTGGGAACTCCCTTGGGAGACGCTTCAGGCTTCGAGAACATTTTGCAAAAAACCGTCGCCCAACTCACTGCAAAAGCTGGCACGGCCCTCCTGCAAGCCGGATCAGGGATTCTTCTGCAACCGGGTTCCATCATCGATGTTTCGGGGGGCTACTTTCGAAATGAAGGCGGCAAGGTCCAAACAACGAGGGTCCTCTATCAGGGACGCTATATCTTGGATATTGCCGACGCCACTCCAGATCGAACTTATGATGGCATTTATGATGGTAATACCACGAAGGTGCATACAAAGTGGGGAGTAACAAAAACATTCAGGAACCCACTGGCTCCTTTGGGTTCTTACACCCAAATGGAGTATATCCAGGGAGCTGATGGTGGAGCCCTCACCCTCAACTCTCCGGCGATGGCGATTGACGGGAGTTTATCCGGCGATGTTGTTGTTGGGCCGCGGCAGTTGCGAAGCAGCAACACCTCCAGTGAATTGCCTGGGTATTCTTCCTTAAACCTTGGCTTCACATCCCAGATTGAAGTGACACCCCAGGGTGCTGTTGATGCGCAAGTTTTCACAAATTCTCCAACACCCCCTTCCATTTTTCTTGGTGGACGCAGCCGCTCCGGGGGAGGCGGCGGATCATTTCTTGCGGGCACAAATCCGGTACCCATCGATCGCCAAGGTTCATTTTCTCTGGGATCTGATTTTTTTGAATCCACCGGATTTGGTTACCTAAGGATTGACAACAGCGAGGGGAATTTTGAGGTAACTTCAGGTTCCACCATCAACCTGCCTGCCGATGGATCATTAATCGTTGAGGCACGCAATGTTTCCATTCTCGGTTCCCTGACTGCTCCCGGGGGGGTGCTAGACTTCACAGCTTATAACCTTCCCAGATATGGCACAGAAATCGATGTCGCTCTTGGAATTATTCCCGACACGTCCACTGCTTCGCAAGGAAACATCATTCTTTCGAACCGTACCCGGCTGAATGTCGCCGGGCTGATTGTTGACGACAGACACACGGCACCTATTCTCTCCAAGCCCCTTCCAGCCGTTGGGTGGGGAGGTGATATCAGTCTGGTGGGATACAATGTGACTGCTCTGCAGGGATCTGTTTTGGATACGTCGGGAGGTCTCGTTGTGAGTGTTCGCGGGGATGAATATGTGTATGGAGATGGAGGCTCGATCACGGTGGAAGCCGGGCAGGATCCCCAATATCCCTCGGTTCTTGGAGGAAAGCTGAACCTTAAAGCCCAACTGCTTGGCTATTCGGGCGGGACGGGTGCCACACTATCAATTAAAGCACCAATCATCCAGGTGGGTGGCTCTGCTATTCACGCGAGTGCTTTTGTCATCACTCCTCAGTTTTTCAATCAGGGAGGTTTTTCAAGGTTCAATTTGACCGGGATCGGGGGGGCATTGAGCGGCACCAATGGAGTGAACCCGGCAGATCCTGATGCGCCAACCCCCTACCTCCCTGCAGTGTATGTTGCACCGGGCACGGTTATTGAGCCAAGAGTGGAAGGGTTGGTTTATGCCCCATTTCCAGGTCGCGGGCAACAGGCTGGTTTGCGGCGATATGTTCGACCTTTCGGGGAGCGGCTACCGGTTTCCTTGGGCTTTTATGCTGAGGACACTACGAATGACTTCGAAGATCCGGCACTTTTTCCGTTGGGCGAACCTGGAGATGTTCTGCTCGCACGTGGGGATATCCGCTTTGGAGCCGGTTCGAGGGTCACTGTTGAGCCAGGGGGGGTGATTGAGGTCAAAGGGTCCACCGTGGAGCTTCTAGGCTCTCTTATGACGGCTGGGGGAACGATATCCATTGCAGGAGCGAAAAGTTTTCCGGTCAGTGCATCGGACGCTGTGCCCTTTCTCAGGCCAACAGTTTTTATTGGTCCGAACGCAGTCATTTCCACTCGGGGCATGGCGGTTTATCGATCTGACCCCTTTGGACGGAGGGTCGGCACCCTGTATGACGGCGGGAAAATTTCCGTTGCTGGAAATATTGTGGCTGCAGCGGGTGCTCTGTTGGATGTTTCGGGAGCAAGCGCAGAGTTTGACGTTCATCCTTCCCGACTGGCCCTTGTACAGGAAACCAAAGTTCCGCTCAACTCGGGCATTAACTCGCTGCCCTTCGCCCTTCGGACAGTCCGGGTGAGAGCGGACAGCAATGGTGGAACCCTCATTCTTGAGGGAGGGGAGATGCTATTTTCCGATGCAACTCTTCGTGGCTTTGCCGGTGGTCCGACAGCCACCGGGGGCGTGCTCTCCGTGTCTTCTGGGAGGGGATACATTGGCACTCCGAATCAGTATGGAAGCGATATCAACCTTGTTGTGACACAAGGTGCCCTGTCAATCCCTGCGGCATTGCCCACAGGAGTTGGGCGGCCTGTGCGAGACGGGGCCGGGGTTGTCGTCGCGCCCCTTGGGTATTTCGCTGCCAACCAATTCCTTGGTGGAGGCTTTGATTCCTTGGAATTGGGAGTATCCCCCGGAAGCGCAAGCCTTGCCAAAGGAGGGAATGTGGAGTTCCGTGGCCCCGTATCGATCAATGCCCGTGGATATTTGCGAGTGGCGACGGGCGGTGTGATTCGGGCTGACTCCACAGTGAATCTCACAGCGCAGTACATCGCTGTTGGCCAGGCTTTTCAGGAACCATTCAACCCTACCGAGGAGTTGACCAATCCCTATATCCCCTTCCTGCAAAGCATTAGTGGATTCCGGAGTCCCGAAGATGTCCCACCTGAATTTGGCTCCGGGGTGTTAAACCTCAACGCCGAACTCATCGATGTTGGTACGCTGGTTCTCAAAGGAATAGGCCGGGCATCTTTCAATGCTCACAACGGCGATATTCGCGGAAGCGGATCCCTTAACATCATGGGGGATCTTTCCCTGACAGCCGCCCAAATCTATCCAACAACACTTTCTGACTTTGGAATTTTTGCTTATGACCCGCCCGGCCAGACTGGGTCCATTACGGTCCGCCGCAGTGGGGCGACATCGGCCCCCCTCTCCGCGGGCGGAACCCTCAGGCTCTACGCCACAAACATCTTTCAAGGAGGTGTACTCCTAGCACCCTTTGGTTCCATCACAATTGGCTACGACGGGCTCGATTTGGATCTTTCCACGCCGGCCATCGACCTGCCCCAAAATCGGGCGGTGCGGGCTGCTTTGCCTACCCCTGAGGCAGCTTTGGTTGTTCTTCAAGGGGGAAGTGTCACATCCGTTGCCGGCATCGACTATGGATCGAACACTCCTTTGTTAATTCCTTTCGGTTACAGCTTTGACGGTTCCAGCATCATTGATCCGCGAGGGGTTGATGTGACTGCCACCGGCCTGCCTTCCAAAAACATTTATATAACGGGCGACTCAGTGAACACGGAGGCCGGATCGGTGATTGATATTCGCGGCGGTGGAGATTTGTTCGCCTATCGTTGGCTGGGGGGAATTGCGGGGCCAGTAGATTTTCTAGGAGAGGCCGCCAGTGAGTGGATGCCAACGTTCACTTACACGGCTGGAGACCTTGTGAGTTATGGAGGCAAAACATGGTCGGCAAGGCGCACACTCCGTCCTGCGGACTTTCCCGGTGCCGAGGGCCCCACGCCGGAGATCAGCAGATTCTGGACGCTTGTTCCCGAGGCCTACGCTGTTGTTCCTGGCTATGGCTCAAAATTTGCCCCTTACGCCCCCTTCAACACCGGGGACATTGCGATCCAGCAACTCAATTTCAATCCCGGCTATGTTTCCTCAAATTTGGGGATCGGGGATCAGATCTTCTTGGATGGGGGAAGTGGGCTTCCTTCGGGGACTTATACACTTCTTCCCAAGCGTTATGCGTTGCTTCCAGGAGCGTATCTTGTCACTCCCCAAGCTTCCAATAATGATCAGGGCCTGACGGTTTCAACGAAGAGCAATTACTTCGTCGGATCGGGGCCACTCGGAACATACACGTTCGAGGAGGGAGCCACTTTCACAACCGGCTACAGGTTCAACACATTTAATCAACCCTCCAGATTTTCGGGGCTGCGAGAACTTTATGAGGTTATTTCTCCGGATGTGCTGTCAGGACGGGCTGATTATGAGGTGTATGATCTGAGTGCTTTTCTCTCTGATGCTGCCAAGCGTTTGAACATCGAAGTCTCCCAGTATCTTCCAAGGGATGCCGGGTATTTGCAGTTTCATGGGAATACGGCTCTCAGTCTTTCGGGCAGAGTGCTCGCTCAAGCGGGAACGGGCGGGCGAGGCTCTCGGATCGATATCAGCAGCTTCGCAGATATCGCAATTGTGGATGACTTGAGCAACGGTACTGGCAGTGCGATCTTGGATGCCGGGACTTTGAGCGGATTTCAAGCAGGGAGCCTTGTGATTGGTGGCATTCGTTACACAACGGGAGATGGGGAATTCATTTCCGTGAGAACGCAGAACATCTCATTGAATAATCCGCAAACTTCACTGTCTGCGTCTGATGTTGCCTTGGTTTCGAAAGGAAGCCTTACCATGGAACCCGGCTCCCAGATTGTTTCCACTGGCGATCAACTTGGAAGTGTCGCGGTTTACAATATTGTCGGAGACGGAGTTGCCATTCGAGCCGGCGGCTCCGGCACTGGAATTTTCCGAAGCAATGTCACCGCAAACTCCAACCCGCTGTTATCCATTGGTGCAGGCTCCGGCATTTCGGGATCAAGTGTCGTGCTAGATTCCAGCTACGGATTTGATCTCAGCCCGCTGGCAGAAATCTCCGCACGGTCCCTTACGTTCGGAGCCGGTCAGATTGCCCTGCTCCTTGACGGGCCAGCAGCACTCACAGGTCAACTGATCTCCCCCCAATTGGTTATTTCCGGTGATTTACTGCAACAAATTCAAAATGTGGAGGACCTGAATCTGATTTCCTATCAAAGCACGATTGACCTTTACGGTCCGGGATCATTTGGCACCAACCTGCTTGAGAATCTTTCCCTTCAAACTCCCGAGTTGCGCGGCTTTAACCAAGGCTCAGGATCGATTGTCTTCAATGCCGGGCACACCGTCCTGTCGAATCCCAGAGGAATTCTACCGCCGGCCCCTATGGCTGGTGCCCCGTCGGGATCTTTGATTTTTAATAGTCGCACCTTTGAAATCGGGGAGGGGGCGACGAAAGTCTCAAAGTTTGGCGAGTTAGTGGTGAATGCTGATGGTGGGATGCTTTTTAGTGGTGAAGGGGGCTTGACGATTGAAGGAGACTTTGTGGCAAACACTCCGCTTCTTACGACTGGCCGGGGAGCAGACCAATCGTTGGTAGCAAGCGGGCAAATCACTCTCAACAAATTGGGAACAGCAACGATTGTCCCGTCTTTGGGGGGCTCTCTTAGCCTTGAGGGAACGTCCGTCTTTGCCTCCTCGGACATTGTGCTGCCATCCGGCCGGATTTCGATCCTTGCCAACGGCCCTACCGGAGACATTGTGATCGGTGGCGTCTTGGACGCCTCTGGGTCTGCTGTGAATTTCTATGATGTCGTTCGCTACACCGATGGCGGAGAAATCAATCTCACCTCGAACTTGGGAGATGTGTCCTTGCTTGGCACAAGTGAGGTGGACGTGTCGGCGGACGCCGGAGGTGGGGATGCAGGCATCATTCAAATCAAGGCAGCCCAAGGCTCATTTTCTGCGCTTGGGACATTTGATGGTCAAGCTGGTGCCGCAGGTTTGGGAGGAAGCTTTAGTTTGGACACCCAACAACTCGCTTCTCTTGATATCCTTCGCGATCTTCTGAATGCCGGAGGATTCAATGAATCGCGCCAAGTCCGCGTAAGGACCGGAAACTTGGTTGTTGCCGGCATCCACACCTCCAAAGTCTTTGAACTCAGTGCGGATGCGGGCAGTATCGATGTCACTGGCGAGATCAATGCCAGTGGAGTCACCGGGGGCAAAATTTCCCTTGTGGCAAAAAATAACTTAACCCTCCATGGCGGATCGAAGCTTCTGGCCGAGGGGGAGGAATTTTCCAATGCCGGAAAAGGAGGGGCCATTTACTTGGAAGCTGGCGCTTCAACCATGGGGAGTCAAGGCGTGGGGGTTGTTGATATTCAGCTTGGCTCCGAAGTTTCTCTCGGGGTTAATGCCTACCAACAGGGAGCCACCTCCATCCCGAATGGCAGCTTTACCGACCCAACCAGCAGTGCCTTTCGTGGTCAATTCCAAGGAACGCTTCATGTCCGGGCCCCGCAAGTTGGAGGCAATGATCTTGGCGTCAACAAAATCTTGGGAACGATCTCCGATGCCTCATCCATTTTGGTCGAAGGCTATCGGATCTATGATTTGACGGGGGTCGGGGGAGTCATGACGGGAGTGATCACGGGGCCGGTCGATACAACTAGAGAATTTGTTAACCAGGATGCTGGCAATTTTATCACAAACTTTGAGGCGGCCAATTCGAGCAAGCTGCTTGGAGGGACAGTTAATTCGGCGTTGAGCCAAATTCTTGTGGTGGCGCCCGGTGCAGAGATCATCAACACCACCGGGGATCTCGTTCTCGGAGTTGCCAACACATCGGGCAGCTCGAATGCGGAAGCCCGCACGGCGGCCGATTGGGACCTCTCGACCTTCCGATACGGTGCAAAACGGGCCCCCGGCGTGCTGACGATGAGAGCGGCTGGTGATATCTATTTCAATAACACGCTTAGCGATGGATTTATTGCTGGAGTAACGGGGGCAGCCACCGGGCATTCCACGATGTGGCTGGCCAATCTGCAAACCATCGATTTGGACGGAGGCGGCAACTTAATTCGTCCGATCAACCTTCAA
>JBGSVX010000054.1:0-21895 GCA_041752795.1 Terrimicrobiaceae bacterium | reverse complement strand
GCAGCCGCGCATTAAATGCCGGCGCACCAAAATAAACCGCATCGGCCCCATTGGCCACCGCCGCCCGCGCACAGTCCCAGTTCCCTGCCGGAGCAAGAAGCTCAGGCTGATCATCGGTTCGTTGAGAAGTCACGCTCATGGAAAAAATTTATAAATCAAAAGCAACGACCAGTGGCAGGTCGCATGGGGAATCAGGGCTTGGGCAAATGACTCGTGCAAAATTCATCACCATCTGCAGAAACACGAAAATCTGCATGGGGGTCGCTGACCTCCGTGACTCCACACACCGTGCAGCGGTGCAGGGTTTCGGTCGGTGATGGGGCCTGACGTCTCACCAAGGCAGGCCCGCGGCGTCCGCCTCGAAGCAGGCTGATCATTTTTGGGCCGAAAAACAGGAGGTAATTTCCAAGGCAGACAAGGATCATCGCTTTGACGCCAAGGGGTCCGGTCACAAAAAGCAGTCCCCATGGAAACGCAAGACTCAGCAGGGCGACCCACTTGAGTTTTACTGGAAAGACCAGCAGGAGAACCTCCTCATCCGGCGCAAGAGTTGCGATGGCAAGCAGAAGAGACAGCACAAGCAGGTAGTTGCCGCCAGAAATACCAAAAAGAAATGCCGCGAGCGTGCAACCAATGACCCCGATCAAATAATACGCGTTCAAGCGGAAGGTCCCCCAGAGCGCTTCCAAACTTTCCCCCACCCACCATGTGAACATCAGGTAAAACAAAATCCAAAGCGGGCTTTGGGTATTCGGAAGAAAGATCCATGTGATCAGCCGCCAGACCTCGCCAGAGAGAATGGCCGTCCGGTCAAGCTCCAACAAACTGGCATAGCCAGGGTTTGTAAGAGTCAGCAAATAGGCCAGCACATTAAAAGCGACCACATACCTCATCAGGTGCGGGATCGCAAAGCGCCCGAGGACACGTTCCGTGGAATCCAAAATATTCATGCCCGTAAAGAGATACTCGGGTCAGGGCCGGGCGCCACAAGAAACCGATGCAAAGTTTTTCCTGATGCGCGCAACGTAGAAAAACGCGCCGACAAGTCCCCACAGCAGATAGACGAACATTCCGGAGATCGAAATGAGGAGTCCCTGACCCCGTGGCAGGCCGCAGAGCTCAGCAAGAAGCTCCTCAAACAGTGCCTCGCGCACCCCGATGCCATTCAGGCTGATTGGCAACGAAGAAATCGCTGTAATGAGCGGCATGATCGAGGTCATGTCCCATAAGGACACCTTGTTGGTGAAGGCTTTGGCCGCGAAGCAGAAGGCAAAAAAATACGCAAACAACATGGGGAATGTGTAAAATGCACCGAGGAGTGCCTCACGTCGGTTTTCTATGCAGAGCTGCCAGAGGCCGGAAAGTTTCACGATGTGCTTGCGAAACGGAAACCGCTTCGGGAGTCGGAGCACGAGGTGGCGGCTGGTCAGCAAAAACGAAGCAATGAGCCCGGCCAGCATCACAAACAGGGTGATGGCAAACCACTTCATGAGATTGCCGACGGCAAAACTCTGAGCGAACCACTCGCTGCGTCCCCACGCAAAAACCAGCCCAAGCACGACCAAGGCCAACACCGCCAACAGTCGGTCAATGGCCACACTCAAAAATCCCGCCGTCTTGTGCTCGGGATGGTCGCGCATGAGATACAAAACCCGGACGACATCGCCCCCGGTTGTGCCTGGCAAAAACTGATTAAAAAAGGCCCCGATAAAAAACAAACTCGTAACCTCCCGGAGTTTGACCTCCACATGCAACATCTTCAAAAACAAATGCCACCGCAGAATTCCAAAAAACTCACAAACGCCGGCCGCCGCAATTGCCGCAATCATCCAACGCCAGTCCGCATCCACCAACGCTTCCCACATTTTTTCGCGACGGGAGGGGTCATGAAACAACCACCACAACAACCCAACGGTCACCAAAACCTGCAAGCCCGTGAGCACGTAACGGAAAATGGGAGATTTTGAAGGCGCGGAACCGGATTCCGAACGGTCTTCATTGGGCAATGGCGTCATTTTGGAACCCCCCATATAAGCCGGACTCCCCCAACTGCTCAACTCCCAAAGAAAGGATTTTGAAGGGCGGCGGGACATTTTGTCCGTTCTTCCCCATTCTTCCCTCTCTTTCACTTCCAACACCCCCCGAATCCAGGTATTGATTGCTTTCGATCATGAAAAATCCCACTGCTTTTTTTAACGCCCACCATTCTCCAGTGGGGGCTTTTGCTTCTTTCACGTTGGGCTTCCCCGGTGCGAAGGGGGGGCTTGGTTTGGAGCTTGGCGGGCCGGCCAATGAAAGTGTGTTTGTCGGAGTCGAGAAATCTGGTGGCGGAGGATACGAGGCGCTTCCCTTTTTTGCGAGCAGTGCGGATTCCGCGAAACGTTACGATGTGAGTGCCGACGCACCACTCAAACAGGGGCTGGTCGAAAGTTTTGCCGCGGAGTCGATTTCCAGAGAATTCGGGATTGGGGTGGATACATGGAAGGCGGGGGATCTCACATTTTCGATTTATTCGGCACCAAAGGATGTTCCCGATCCGCGAACAGCTTCCAAAAAAGCGCTTCGCCGGGCTCTTGTGCCCGCCGTTTTTGCTGAACTCACGATCGATAACCGTGCTGGCAAATCCGATCGCAAGGCTTTTTTTGGTTATGAGGGATCCAATCCGTTTTATAACACCCGTCGGCTGGATGATGTCAGCAAGGGGAAATTCACCGGGGTCGGGCTGGGACCGGTCACCGCCATTGTGAGTGATTCCAAGGGAGTGTATTCCGGCAGTGGGTTCACACTCGACAAATGCCTGGAGCCGGATTTTTCCGAGAACCTGACCTTTGGTCTCGGAGGAGTCGGAGCGCTCATGGCCATTGTTCCTGCCGGCAAGCGCCGGACTTTCCGCTTCGCCATCTGTTTCTACCGCGATGGAAATATCACCAGCGGGATGGCAACAAAATATTTTTATACCCAGCTCTTTGATTCCATAGAAGCGGTTGCAATTTATGCTCTCAGCAATTGGGATGAGCAAAAGGACCTTGCGGTGACTTCCGACCTTGGTGGTTCGGGGCTTTCCGACGATCAGAGTTTCCAAGTCGCGCATGCGGTTCGCAGTTACTACGGAGCCACGGAATTTTTGGTGACCGATGATGGTTGTCCATTCTGGTGTGTGAACGAAGGAGAATACCGGATGCTGAATACCTTCGATCTCACCGTGGATCACCTGTTTTTTGAACTCGATAAAAATCCCTGGGTGGTACGAAACCAACTCAATTGGTTTGTCCGGCGTTTCACCTACACGGATCACGTTCGCCTCCCGAATGACCCCACCGAATACCCGGGCGGAATCAGCTTCACCCACGATATGGGCATCGGGAATTGTGTCTCTCGGCCCGGTTATTCGTCCTATGAACAATTCGGATTGGATGGGTGTTTTTCCCATATGACCCATGAACAGCTCGTGAACTGGGTCTGCTGCGCGACAACTTATGTGCTGGCCACCGGAGACAAGGCCTGGTTGCGCGAAAACGCGACGGTCTTCCGCAAATGCCTCACCAGTCTCGTCAACAGGGATCACCCCGACTCCTCCCAACGCGATGGGGTCATGAGCGCCGACTCCTCACGCTGCCTCGGAGGAGCAGAAATCACCACCTACGACAGCCTCGACGTCTCACTGGGTCAGGCCAGAAACAATCTCTACCTCGCCGTCAAAACATGGTCCGCCTACCTCGGTCTCTGCGAAATTTTTTCAATCCTCGAAAAACCGAAAGCCGCAGACCTGGCCGCAAGTCAGGCGTCCCTCTGTTCAGACACGATCTGTTCGCACATGAGAGCAGATGGCTTCATCCCGGCGGTCATGGGCGAAGGAAATGAATCCCGGATTATCCCCGCCATCGAAGGGCTCGTGTTCCCTCTCATCTGGGACATGGCCGATCTGCTCGAAGACGGCGGACCGTTTTTCGACCTGAGAGAAACTCTGGAACACCACCTGCGCACGGTGCTCGTCACTGGCGCCTGCCGGTTCCAGGACGGCGGCTGGAAACTCAGCTCCACGAATGACAATTCCTGGCTGAGCAAAATTTACCTTTGTCAGTTCGTGGCCCGGGAAGGCTTCGGATGGGATCAGGACCCCGCCGCCGATGCCGCCCACCGCGCATGGTTGCTCGATCCGGAAAATTCCTATTTTGCATGGAGTGACCAAATGGTCGCCGGCAAAGCCCGCGGCAGCAAATACTATCCCCGCGGAGTGACCTCCTGGCTCTGGCTTGACGAAAAGTCACCAGCCTAGAAAAAATCAGGGCGGCATGTTGACTCACCTGTCGTAGCAGCAGTAGCGCTTCGTCGAAAACAGGAGACAGAGAGTTGATCAAGTCGTCGAGTGACAGGCCCAAGAAAAGGCTGCTTTCGGAATCAAATGAAAGCCGGGGATCAGTGGAGATGTTTTTTCCGTTTTCCGGCCAAACAGGAGCCGGTTGATATAGTATGGACACCGGTTCTTGGTTCCTGGTTCCTTTTTTTATTCATTCCCGCTCTCAGGATTTATCGGCGCATCATCGAACTGCGCCAACAATGCCCTCGCTTGTTCAGCCTGTGCTTCAGGAACCTGCAATCTTATAGGGACAAGGTTCGGTGCTCGAACCCATGCTTGCGCATTCTCGTCCGCCAAAATCGCCTCAATTTCGCTGTCTCTGAGAAAGGACTGGATTAGTCCGGCTTCAATCTGATTTGAGAATTCTCTGATGGTCACCATAAATGAGTTAGGATGCCGAAGTAATTGGTAGGCGGGGAGAAGAAATAAAAAATTTTCTGCCTGCCGTCCCCGATGGCCTATCCCTACTTCCTTCTGGCGTGGCTCCTTCCAAAAGTGCCGAAGGCATAGGGATTTGGTGGATGCGCCCATTCGGACATTTCATTTTTCGAGTCGAATATCAACTTCACGCTCAACAAACTCCCACTCTCGGGATGTGCGGAGATGAAGGAGAAGTGCATCAAATTCCTTCTCGTGAACCGGGTTGAATTCAAACCAGGTGAGAAAATCAAATGGCTCACTTATACCCAAATCCCGACAGTGATAGAGACGGCGGGCGATGGCCGGAAGGTATTGAAGACCGACTGAGGTGTGTTTGGATTGTTCCTCAAATATTTTCCTGCGCTGATCCTGACTCAGTTGCCACCATTCCTCTGATTTCCTGATCGGAATGAGAACAGCTACGGTGGAATCTCTACGCCCAAGGCCCTCTTGCCTGGCGTCCAGTTGTGCCTTCTCGTCTGCCGTTGTGTATCTCGCGTTACTTCTTATGCCGCGAAGAAGCCACGCACTTTCGCTTGATGGTGCGTTCTCGGCGAGTTGGAGCCGCTCAGCGTGAGGTAATGGCGAGCCTTTTATCGTTCGAATCTCCCGAATGCCCCAGAGACCTTCCGAGCCTGCTGAAAAATGTGTAAGTCTTGTGTTCATGTGATTATTCCGAATGTCCCCAGTCACCTGCCCGACCGTCGGCGCGACGGATGCCGGGAGCGTAGGGACCAAAAATCCTGCGTGCCGACGGGTCAGGGTTAATCGGGCTGGTTCGTTAGCCTTTTGCCATCTCGGTGATGTCACCCTCTACAAACTGATGAATCAAGCCGGAAATCAATGACTGATACGGAACTCCTTTAGTTGCAGCGACCCGCTGAATGCCGACCATGTCATGCTCAGACAAGCGTATGTTGATCCGGCGATCCTTCTTGAAGGTATTTTCAGCCGCTGCCTTCAACTGGCGTAGCAATGCCTTATCCGGCTTGCGAAGTTCGACGGCATTACTTTCGTAAAGAGCCTCAATTTGCTTTTCTCCTTTCTGTATTCTCTTGTTGCTTTTCTGCTCGGGATAACCGTCACAAGCTATATGGTCTCCCCTCGAACCTCAACTGTAGCTTGGGGTCATCCGAGCTTGGGGTCAGTCCGTGATGGTTCTGCGCCTATGACGAACACGCCTCGAGGATTTCTTGAAATGGGATTTCTTCGAGTTGACCGAAGGACGGATGCCTGCCAAGGCGGTCGCGTGTGATGGCCGGGCTGGAAATTCCGCAGAGGAAGCGGGCCAACTGACGTGGAGACTGCAAGGCGGGAAGGCGTTCGGCGCGGAGGTCTTGGATGATTTGTCGGTCCTCAATCGAGAGGTCGCGGCGGGGGGATTTTGGCAGGCGGTCGATATTTGAGGGGCCGGAAAGGCAATGACCGCAGTGCCCGCACGGGGCCTGCATGATTTCGCCAAAGTATTCCAATAATTTTTGTGTTGTGCAGCCGCTGTGAAGGGCCAACTCCACCACGGTGTCCAAGCGGGAAAGGTCACGTACTTCCCGGTCAGCAAAAACTTTTGTGAGCCATTGGGCCACTTCCGGTGGCTTGCGGGTTTTTGCGCCGTCGAGGAGCCGGAACCGGTGACGAACCCCTGACGGTTTCAGCACGATGTCCCCCGAGTCGGCGAGGTGACCGAGGGCTTTGAGAATGCGGTCACGCGATTCCCCCAACTCCGTGGCCGACTCCTCGGCATCAATCGTGAGCCAACTGCGGCCTTTGCGCCCGCTGGCAAAGAGGCGTTTTAAAAAGCGCTGACGTTCCCCCGAGTAGCCCGCGATGATGCGGTCTTCTGAATGATTGAAGCCCACTTGGAATGTTGTGTAAATGGCACCGAGGGGCTCCAGAATATTTTCTTGTTCCAGGTAAGTGATCACAGTTTCGAGCACGAGAGGCCGGACGTCCGTTGTGCGCGAGAGGTGATACCGGCTGATATCAAACTCGGTGCCCTGACGCAGCAAATGGTCCACTACGATCCGCAAACCGGCCTCCTCCGGCACGTCTCCATGCACAAAATTATTTAAAACCGTGAGGTCATCTCCGCAGGCCAGCATTTCGCAGTGGGCGGACCGGCCATCTCGTCCGGCGCGGCCGATTTCCTGCTGATAGTTTTCCAAGGTTTTTGGAAGGTTGTAATGAATAACCGTCCGGATATTGGCTTTGTCGATGCCCATTCCAAAGGCGATGGTCGCAACGATGATATCCACCGTGTCATCCATGAATCCGTCCTGCACTTCGCTGCGGACCTCATCCGACATGCCGGCGTGATAGGGACGGGCGCGGAATCCGGATTTTTGCAGGAAAGCCGCAACCTCCTCGGCCGTGCGCTGAAGTGTCACATAAACGATGGCCGGGCTGCGTCCAGGCAAAGAAAGCGCTTCTTGCAGTTTGCGTTGACGCTCGTCTTTGGTGACCGGGCTGACGACAAGCGACAGATTTTTCCGGTGGAAAGAGGTTTGGGTAAGGTCCTTCTCTTCGATAGCAAAAGCGGTCTGAATGTCTGCGCTGACCCCCGGGGTTGCTGTCGCTGTGAGTGCCAGCACGCGGTGGACTTTCAGGGTTTTGGCAATTTTTGAAAGACGCAGGTATTCGGGACGGAAATTGTGGCCCCACTCCGAGATGCAATGGGCCTCATCAATGGCCATCATGGAAATTTTGGTTTTTGCGAGGCGGGTGACAAACGACTCATTCACGAGGCGTTCCGGTGCGACGTAGAGAAGTTTCAGGCGACCGGATTTCATACCGTCAAAAATCGTGAGGCTTTCTTCCAGAGAGATCGTGCTGTCGAGGCGCGCAGCTTCAATGCCCAGTTTTTTGAGAACATCGACCTGATCTTTCATGAGGGCAATCAGAGGGGAAACCACCAGCGTGAGTCCGGGCAGAAGCACGGCCGGCAACTGATAACAAATCGACTTGCCTCCCCCGGTCGGCAAAACGGCCAGAGCCGGACGACCGCACATCAGGGCCTCGATGACCTCCCTCTGACCGGGTCGAAATCCCGTGTGGCCAAAATGGGATAATAATTCCTTCTCCAAAGTTTCCGCGTCCATGCTGAGTTTTGCCATCAATCGAGGGAGCTAATCACGAGTTTGGAAAAAATCAGCCAAAAACGACTTGATCCTCGGACAGATCAAAGTCGAGGAGAAGAGCAATGAAATCACGGCCATCCCTCAAGTGCTGCGTGCTTTGGAACTCTCCGAGTGCATTGTCACCATCGACGCCATATCGCTCTCAACATTCTCAAAAGGGAGGCCACCAAGACGCGAGGCATCAAGGGCAAACAAAAAAACGCATCATGGGACCGCTCCCACCTTCTTTCCCTTGTTGGATTTTAATGCGTTTGCCCTGATACCCTCACATGTGAGGGTTGTTGCCGATAGTCGATGGGGCTAGGGTGCGAAAGTGGTTCTGAAACATAATATGTTTTTTGCAAAAAGAGAGGCTCTGGATGGATGCCTTTTTCTTTCCCTGGCGGGAATCGTGATGTTCGTTTCACCGATTCGAGCGCAGACAGTTGTCAATGTCTTGAATGAATCCGCATTGTGCACCGCCTTTTTTAATCTGCGGGATGCTCCGAGTGCTGTTACGCTCAACCTGGCCACTCCGGAGCGAGCGACGCCACTCTAACCGACCACTCATGCGCAAAGCTCGATTCATCCTCTACTTCGCCCTCTTCGCCGCATTCGCCCTCCCGCTGCGCGCCCAGAGCACGATCATCTTTACCGACGGCCAGACCAGCTCCAACAACTACGACACCACAGCGCCTAATTCCCCCACCACGTTCACGATCGCAACCGGTGCCGCCACCGTCGGCTCCCTCACTGGTGCAGGCTACGCAAGCCTCAACGCTGGCACCCTCACCGGCGGCGGTGACAACACCTCCACCACGTTCAGCGGCAACATCTCCGGCTCGCTTCAAAGCAACGTCATCAATCAGGGCACGATCGCCTTCAATCGCGCCGCCGACTACTACTACGATTGGACCATCAGTGGCAGCGGCGGATTAACGCTGAATAACGGCATCCTGCGCTTCATCAATCGTCAGACCTACACGGGCCCCACCCAGATCAACGCCGGTGCCCGTATGCCATCGGCGGCGGCAAATTCGCCTACTTCGAGCAGGGCAGCCTCCAACTCACCGTCGTTCCCGAGCCCTCCACATGGGCCTTGCTCGGGCTTGGCGCGGTTGCGGGGATTCTCCTCAAAAGGAAACGTCAGCTCTTGAACCCAGGCCCACGCACTCTATGAAAAACTCACTCCTTCGCGCATTCTGCCTGGTTTTCCTTTGGGCGGCTTCACCCTTCCAAGCCCATGCCTACACCGGGATGGTTTCGTTTGGTGACAGCCTGAGCGATGTCGGAAACACGGTGAACTTGCTCACCGAAACCGAGGCCCGGGTTCTCACCGGCTACAACCCCAATTTCTATTTCACCAATCGTTACTCCAACGGGCCTGTTTGGGTGGACCAACTCTACGCCAACCTGGGTTTTGGTGACATCGGAACTATCCCTCGCAACAATGGGGTGAACGTTCTCAACGGAACGAATTTTGCCTGGGCCGCAGCCCGCAGCGGGACCGGAAACAATTTTTTCCTGATCCCGAATCTCCAGCCCCAGGTGAGCTTCTACACGGAGCAACTGGCTGCCAATAATCCCGCCCTGCCAAATCCCGCCACCACGCTCTTCACGCTCTGGATCGGAGGAAACGATGTGTTTGCGCATGTGGAAGAGGGCGATCTGATCACCCCGGCTCAAGTCGCCGCCAATGTCTCCACCGCTGTCACCGATCTCTTCAATTCCGGCGCAAGAACGTTTCTGGTTCCCAATCTCCCACCCATTGGACTCAGTCCCGATTACGTCAATGATCCGATCAAGGGGCCACAGGCAACGGCGTTCACCAACGCCTACAATATCCAGTTGGACCTCAGACTGGACACACTATCCGGCTCTCTGGCTGGCATTAATATTATCAAACTCGACATCAATCAGATCTTTCTCGATGTCACAGCAAACCGGGCCGCCTACGGGCTCTCTAATGTGACTGAGAAGGCCTATATCCCATCCACCCAAGCACCTGCTTACGGATCAGTCGTGGGCAATCCCGGTGAATATCTCTATTGGGACGCAGCCCATGCCACAACCACCGTCAATGCGCTCATCGCTGAAGCGGCTTATGCCGCCGTCGTTCCCGAGCCCTCCACCTTGGCGCTGCTCTTGGGCGGCGCCATCGCAGCACTTTCCTTTTCAAGAAAACGCAACTACAGACTCTAACCACACATCACTATGAGCAACGCCGAAGAATTCTACGACATCATCAAACAATCCATGGAAGTTCCGCCGGAGCTTTACATGAAAAGCTTCTCTGGCCTCTCGACCTTTTTCCGGACGAAGTATCGTCCGGATTGGGAAACCGGGGAGCCTCTGGACATCGCACTCGTCGGGGTTCCCTCGGATCTTGGCCTCACCCAGCGCACGGGCGCACGGCACGGTCCCCGCGAGATCCGCAATCAGTCGAGCAATGTTCTCTATTACAATATGTCGATGAAGATGTCGCCGTTCGGAAAGTTGGCGATTGCGGATATCGGGGACGCGTTTATTCCAAGTTCATTCGACCTACAAGCCGTGGCGGATGAAAGTTTCGCGTTTTTTCAGAAGATCGTGGCTCGTGGGATCATCCCGATTATCGCGGGAGGCGATCACTCCATTACCTATCCGATCATGAAAGCCCTCGGGCAAAAAGAACCGCTGGGCCTCATCCACATTGATTCGCACTTCGATATGGCCGAGTCCCTCAACGGCTCGAACCTGCATCATGGCAGCATGTTTGTGAATGGCATCAAGGAGGGATTTCTTGATCCCAAACGGATCGTTCACATTGCAACCCGCGATGGTTTTGCTCCAATGGAAACCTATGGCATCAAGGCGGGTGCGACCACAATTGACATGGACCGCTTTTATGATCTGGGACCGGATGCCGCTGCTGCGGAAGCGCGCCGCATCGTGGGCGATGGGCCGACTTATATCAGTTTCGATATTGATGCCATTGACCCGGCATTTTGCCCGGGCACGGGAACGCCTGCAGTGGGTGGGATGACCCCCTACGAGGCGAAACGGCTTCTCCATGGCCTGCGCCGCCTGAATATCGTCGGGGCTGATCTGGTGGAGGTCTCGCCTCCCTTCGACTCGACCAGCGCCACCGCCCTCACCGGAGCGCAACTCATGTTCGAGCTCCTCTGTCTCGTGGCGGAGAATCGGCTGAGCGCCTGATTGATCCAGAGTGGATTCGTCGATTCAAATCACCTCCGGCCTAACGTCGGAGCAACTCCCCAAAGCGATCGCGTTGTTTGACAAGGCCTTCGAGCACAAGATGACCCTGGCAATTGCCGACGTCGCCCTTCGGAGACGCTTTTTCGGAGAGATTTTTTCCGGTCAAGCCTGCCTCGGGGCACTGAAGGATGGCAAGGTCATCGGTGCGGCAGGTTTTCAAACGCCCACCGATGCCTTTTCTGGCGGACTGACCGGAAGAGGCGTTCCCTGGGCCACCATCCGCCGCCACCTCGGTTTCTTTCAATCCATCCGGGCCGCCCTCTTTTTCAAGCTGTTCGAGCGCGAGACGGATGTGGAAACGCTTCTCATGGATGGAATTTTCGTCGACGAGGCGGCCCGGGGTCTGGGCATCGGACGGATGCTGCTCGAGGCGCTCATTGCATATGGCGCAGAACACGGATTCAAACAGGTGAAACTGGGGGTCATTGATACCAACCCGCGGGCGAAAGCGCTCTATGAGAGGGTGGGGTTCGTCGTTCAAGCCAGGAAAAAAATGGGTCTGTTGAAATGGCTGCTCGGGTTTGGCAGTTATTACATCATGATCCGTCCCCTTGATCCCAATCGACGGCCGAAGAAGCCGGGGGGCACGTCGGATTGATTTGACGTGTCTCCCGCTCCCGTTTGCTTCATGTTTTGACGCGTGGAGGAGGCGATCGAAGACTTTTTGCGATATCTGGCCGTGGAGCGTGGGCTTTCCACGAATTATCAGCTTTCGACCCAGCGATCTCTGGAAACATTTGCCGGGTGGCTTTCCAAAGCTCGCGGGATTTCCTCTCCCCGTGACATCGAACCCCATCACCTCACCGATTACCTCGCATCCCGAAAGCAGGTGGGACTCGCTGCCGCATCAATCAAACTGGAAGCGATTGCGCTCCGGATTTTTTTTCGTCATTTGATAGCCAGAAACCGACTGGAGGCGAATCCGGCAGAGCATTTGCCGATTCCGAGGATTGAGGGATACCTGCCGGAAACTCTGAATGCCAGTGATGTCGAACGTTTGCTGGACAGTGTGCGGGGGAGCGATCCGCTCGCGATGAGGGATCGCGCCATGCTCGAATTGCTCTATGCCAGCGGCCTCCGGATTTCGGAACTCTGCGGCGCGCGGTTGGAAAATTTCAGTCCCGAGGAGGCATTCATCCGTGTCGTGGGCAAAGGCAACAAAACGCGACTGGTTCCTGTCGGCTCCAAGGCCGTGGACGCCATGCACCAATACCTTCAAAATGCCAGACCCTCCCTGATCTCCAAACGCAGCGGCGCGGAGATATTTTTGTCAGTCCGCGGCAGGAAACTGACCCCCCAGCGGGTCTGGCAACTGGTAAAACACTATGCCTCGGTGGCGGGATTGGGCGAGAGCGTGTATCCCCACCTCTTGCGCCACAGCTTCGCCACGCACCTGCTCGCCGGCGGAGCGGACCTTCGCATTATCCAGGAATTGCTGGGGCATGCCGACATCTCCACCACGCAAATCTACACCCATGTGGACTCCTCCCGCCTGCGTGCGGTTCACAAAAATTTTCACCCACGCGCCCGGAAGGCTCCGGAGAAACCTGCTCCCTGAATTGCCAGGACGGCATATTGACTTGAACAATTGGATGGCTATTTGCCAACCGGCACCCTAGAAGGGTGGTGCCATGTCTGCGACACCACTCACCGGCCACGACGCTCCTGGAGACTCCTGCACCATCGTTATTTTCGGTGCCTCCGGAGACCTCACAAAACGCAAACTCCTGCCTGCACTTTACAATCTGAAAGTGCTCAAATTGCTTCCCGCCAATTTTTCAGTGATTGGGGTTGCGGTCACCGATGGGAATGACGACTCGTTCCGCACACAATTGGGAACCGACATCCGCCAGTGTGCCACGCGCTCGGTGGAAGATTCCGAGTGGGACGACTTTGCCAAACGCTGTTACTATGTGCAGGGGGATTTCAACAATCCTGACACCTTCCAAAACCTCACCAACAAAATCGAGGAGGCTCAAAGGACATGGAACCTCCCGGGCAATGTGTTGTTTTATCTGGCGATCTCTCCAACATTTTTCTCGAAGGTTGTTGAGCGTCTCGCCGGCGCCGGCCTCACCACGGAAACCCCAAACGCATGGCGAAGGGTCATCATTGAAAAACCCTTCGGTCATGACCTAGCCAGTGCCCGCCAACTCAACACGGACATCAGCAGCCACATCACCGAATCCCAGATTTACCGGATTGACCACTACCTCGGCAAAGAAACGGTTCAAAACATCATGGTCTTCCGCTTTGGAAATTCGGTCTTCGAACCGATCTGGAACCGGCGTTACATCGAATACGTTCAGATCACGGTCGCCGAGGAATTGGGAGTGGAATTGCGGGGCGGGTATTACGACAAATCCGGAGTTCTTCGCGACATGGTGCAAAACCATATCCTGTCGGTGCTATCCCTCATTGCGATGGAGCCACCCAGTTCGATCAGCGGCGATGCCGTTCGCAATGAAAAGGTCAAAGTTCTGGAAGCGATTCGTCCCATGGAACCCGAGGAAGTGATTTCCAACACGGTCCGGGGTCAATACGACGCAGGAATAATCGATGGGAAACAGGTCCCTGCGTATCGCACCGAGCCGGATGTGGATCCCCAATCGAACACGGAAACTTTTGTCGCACTCAAACTGTTTGTGGAAAACTGGCGTTGGGCGGAGGTGCCATTTTACATCCGCTCGGGCAAGCGCCTTGCTGCTCACACGACCCAAGTGGTCATCGGCTTCCGCAGGGCTCCCCTGCTGCTATTTGGCAATGATGTGCAGTCCTCGAATGCGCCAAACCGTCTGACCCTGCACGTGCAGCCGGATGAGGGCATCACCATGGATATTCACGCCAAACGTCCGGGTCCAAGCATCAATATTGCCGACGTTCCTCTGGAATTTTCGTATTCGGATTTTGGCGAAGGCATGGCCGCCACGGGTTACGAAACGCTGCTTTATGATTGCATGACCGGTGACACAACGCTCTTCCACCGCTACGACAGCGTGGACGCCTCGTGGCGGATCGTGAACCCCATCCTGGATGTTTGGAGCGCGCTGAAGGCGAGGGATTTTCCAAACTACGGCGCCGGCACATGGGGCCCTGCCGCCTCGGATCACCTCATCGAAAAGGGAGGTCACAAATGGCACTACTACAAACTCAAAGGGTAGTCGCCGGAACCTGAGTCGTTAGTCATCATGGCCGACCGTCCAGTTTATTTGCTCGCCGGGGATGTTGGGGGGACCAAAACCAACATTGCCTTGTATGGGGTCGAGGGCGAACGTCTTCTTCTGATAAGAAACCAGCGTTTTCACAGCTCGGACTTTCCGGGATTGAATGCCATCCTGCGCGAATTCCTGAAAGGCTCGTCACGCGAGCCGATTGCAGCAGCTGGATTTGGAGTGCCGGGAGTCGTGAAGGATGGCCGCGCAAAACCAACGAACCTCACATGGGGAGTTGATGCGCTGGAAATTTCCCGGGAATTTGCCATCCGTCATGTGGGCCTCCTCAACGATCTGGCCGCCAATGCTTACGGCATCTCCCAACTGCGACCGGAGGATTTTGTGGCTTTGCAGGAAGGAGCCCCCGACGCCATGGGCAACCGCTGCGTGGTCTCACCGGGAACGGGATTGGGTCAGGCCGGTCTGTATTGGGACGGACGCAAACATCTCGTCTGGGCAAACGAAGGAGGTCACGCAGACTTTGCCCCGCGCAATGATCTCGAAATCGCGCTGCTTGAGTATTTGATCAAACGGTACGGTCACGTGAGTTCGGAGCGGGTGGTCTCCGGAATGGGAATCGAAAATATCTATGAGTTTTTGAGGGACACCGGCCGGGGCAAAGAACTGCCGGAGGTTGCAAAGGCCATGCTCACGGAAAGCGCCGGAGCGGTCATTTCCAAATATGCAGACTCCGCCGCCTGCCCGATGTGCGTGCAAACGTTGGAAGTCTTTTTGGGATGCTTCGGAGCGGAAGCCGGCAATGCCGCCCTCAAATGCATGGCTATCGGCGGTGTCTATCTGGGTGGCGGAATTTCGGCCAAAATGATGTCCCGACTCAAAGGCACAGGATTCCTTCATGCTTTTAATGACAAAGGCCGTCTCGCCTCCCTCATGGAATCCATGCCAGTCAAAGTTGTTGTCAATGATGATGCCGCATTGCTGGGAGCGGCACGGTACGCGCTCGACATGCCACAATACGATCCCCAGCCAAAACGATAATTTTTCCAATGACATCTTCACTGAAATCCATTCTTGCCACTCTGATAGCGACAACATTTCTTGCTGGCTGCATCACACCGCCTCCCGCTCCGCGCCTTCAAAAAACTTCAAAGACTTCCAATCCAAATACCGGCCCGTTCTGGTGGGGGATTGCTTCGAGCCCATTTCAAAATGAAGACCGTGGCGAAAAACCCGGGAGTCCAAATTATTTTCAGACCGATTGGGATTTGTTTGGTGAGGCAGGCAAGGTGCCTCCCCGTGGGGAAGACGCGGTTTTCAGTTGGTCAAACTTTGAAAAAGACCTTGAGGCTTTGAAAGCCATCGGAGTGAACCACTACCGCTTTGGCATTGAATGGGCCCGTGTCGAACCGCAACCGGGGCGCTTCAATGAGGTCGCCATCCGCCGGTATGTCGAAATGGCCCGCCGCCTTCGTGCAGCCGGCATCGAGCCGGTCGTCACTCTCTGGCATTTCACCATGCCCTCCTGGCTGGTAACTCCCAAAAAGCCGGGCCAGTCCCGGTGGCTGAACCCGCTCTTCAAGAGCCACTGGACCGCTTATGTTGACAAAATGACCCGGGCCCTCGCGCCGCAAGTTCGTACGTTTGTCCCACAAAATGAGCCGAATGGTGACCTCGCTCTCGGATACCTTGGTGGGGTTTGGCCGCCTGGGTCGTTTCTGGATTTTGGAAAATATAATGCCGCCATGGAGACCAGTGTCTGGGCATTTCGTGAAGCGGCTTCGATCATTCGCAAAAACCGCAAAGACGCCCTCGTGATGGCTGTTCAGGCTCTTCCCTATTGGAAGCGGACCCCATGGGATCCGACCCAGGCATATTATAACTACATGCAGAGAATTAACCTCGTGCATTTGGACCGGACCTTCGACACCTGCGATCTGATCGGGTTCAACTATTACTACACCGAATATGCGGACTTCACGGCCCTGCTCGCCCTCAAGGTACGCCGTGGCCATAACTACAGCCTGCTCGGCTGGATCATTCAACCGCACTCACTGTATCAACAAATCAAAGCCGTCGCCAAACGTTACGGAAAACCCATCGTAATCACAGAAAATGGCATCGCCACAATCAAGGATATCAAGCGCGTGCGCTACCTTTTCAATCACATGCTCGAAGTGAAAGAAGCCATGAATGAAGGAATCGATGTTCGGGGTTACTTTGTCTGGACCCTCGTGGACAACTACGAGTGGCATCATGGCTACAAAGCGCCATTCGGCATGTCGAGAATGGACCCCGTCACGCGCAAACGGCTGTTCCGACCATCCGCCCTCTTTTACAAAGGCCTGATCAGCGCATCACAGGATTCCCAGATGTTGGATCAAATTTCAACAACCCCCGAACTGCCTCAGGGCTTCATTGAGCGCTAAAATGTATCTCAGGCCCTCAGGGTGTGAACGGTAATTTCGGGCGGACAGAAAAACCGCGCTGCCACCCCGCAACACCCGGTTCCACGGGAGGTGTAGCCTACAAGTTTTTTGTGCTGCCATGACCCCGACAGCATTTGCGCCGGGCAGTGGCCATTGCGAATGATTGGAAATCCTCCGGGCAGACACAACTGGCCACCGTGAGTGTGTCCGCTCATCATAAAATCAAAATGTGAGGACGCCTCCTCATACGTCTCCGGGCTGTGAGAAAGCAGAACCCTGAACAAATCCGGCGCTGGCCCGGTGCCACTCACTTTTGGGAGATCATGGGTCTTGTAAAAATGAGGATCATCAATTCCCGCAAGCAGGAGCCTTGCTCCCTGATGACTGATCGTGACGGTCTCATTCAGAAGAATCGGCAAGCCGAGTTCTTCCAACCGTGGCACCATCTCCACAAAATCATGATTTCCAAGAATCGCATACACAGGCGGCTTGAGAGCCTTGAGCACATGGGAGGTTTCCCTCAGGGAATCTTCAAAATCCCCCACCGTGCTGTTCCGGAAATCACCGGTGATCACAGCAAGATCATACTCCACTGAGGCGACAGCCTCCAACAGGCGTGGCATCACTCCGGTTTGCAAATCAAGGTGCAAATCGCTAAGTTGCAAAATCCGAAAACCATCAAGGCCTTTTGGAACTGCCGGGGAAAAAACGGTATTCTGCTCAATCCTCAGGTCAATCGCCCCACGACGTCCAATCGAGGCCAATCCGGTGAAACGCAGGATTGTGTCCACCAAGGCATCGAGTGGAACAAAACGTTCGATCATAAGCAAACCTTCGCCCTGATGGTGCATGCCCGCCCAATGACTTGACTGGCGCGACAGACGATCACCCAATTTCTCTTTTCCCATGCGACGGGCGAGCCCGGAAAAAATTGGAGGAAGCGGGTCTTCGGCTTTTGCGGAGACCGGAAGACGGGCAAGACAGGAATTCACAAGATCGGAAATCGGGCATGTTCCATCAAGAACAAGATCCGCAGAGGCTTTTTGAGGCTCGACGACAGTCGCAATGGACGGACGCACAAACTGATCAAAGGCCTCCCGGATGCCGGTTTCATCACGTCCCCGTTCCTGGACATCCCTCGCCAACCTTCGGGCAAGGCAGGTCTCTGCATCTGCTTGAACATAAATTTTAAGATCGTAAGGCGCAGGTTCAGGCTCCATGGCAATGGCAAACAAGCCCTCCACAATGAGAATCGATTTCGGCGATTGCACGGTTTCTTCGGAGCACCTCGAGTGGGTCTTAAAATCATAGACGGGAATGTTTGCCGGCTGACCCGCGCACAGGCAGGCAAGATCGGCAGCCAGCCTTTCTGAATCCATCGCTGAGGGATGATCGAAATGGACCAACTGCCTCTCCCCCATCGGGAGGTTAGACAAATCCTTGTAGTAAGAATCCAAAGAAATCAAAGAACTCGAGTCGGGTCCGATGGCGTCATGCAAAGCGCGGGCCAAATGACTTTTGCCACTTCCGGAAGGACCCGCGACTGCTACAAGAAATGGCTTCATGACCGCGCCCGAAGTTCTTTGATCAAACAAAGCAGGCCATTCCGGTAGGCAGCAACTTCCGTTTCGAATTCTGCGCGATGAGAGACAAGGCACTCCACTCCACCCACCTCACAATCAGATTCCATACGCTGCAAAAGGGACGCAAGAGATTTGGCTTCAAAGGTTGCCGAGGCGCCACGCAGGCTGTGCAGAGCTCGCATGGCAACGATCCTATCCGAGTCGGCGTGAAAATTCCGGATTTGTTCGACCTGCTCTTCGCCTTCTTTTAGCCCCGTCTCAAGAATCTCCACACAGAGATCAGAGTCCCCCCCCATATTTTCCAGGAGACGTTCGGCAGGCATCAAAGGAAAATCTGAATCCGTGGCGTTCATTCGGAATGTTTACTTGCTCCTGCTGAGATTTCCCAGCGATTTGAAACAATCAAAATTCATGGTACCGCCCGGCCGGAAGGTGGCTGAATTCCGGTTGACTCACACATGAGTCCAAAAATTTGTTGAATGCGGGTGAGAGTGGTCGGCAGGGCACGATTGCAGCAAATCATGGCCTTGGAGTCAGGATCGGAGGGATGGAAGCCATGCATTCCGGCAATGGCCTTTCGCCCCATGAAACTCGGGGCAATTTGAACCCCGGAATTCATCAGGAAAATGAGGTCCCCGTATTGGGAATCCGCAAAAAATACCCCGAGCTGATCGAGTTCTTCGTTTGGGAGAACCTGTCCCATCGGATGATTGATGAGAAGGGATCTGAGTTGATCTTTCGCCCGGGCACTCCGCGTCCAGAATCGTCCCATCGTGGAATCATAAAATGCAACATAATCGGTTCCAAAGTGCAGTCCCAACGCTTCCACGTCCTTTTGTAGATCGTAACCCATGTGGATATCATGCATTCCATGATCGGTGAAAACATGGAGCCGGACGTCACTGTAAGAGCGCTGAGCGGATTCAAACACTTCGCGAATTTTGGCGTCATACCAAGACAACAACATGCCGACTTTCGGGGTTTGAGTTCCTTCCGCATGCATCAGCGCATCCAACTTTCCAAGGGAAATATAGGCCATCGAAATCTCCCCCTGCGCAAGCGCTTGATGCAAATCCGCCAACTTGCCTTCATCGTTTTTTCCGCTGTCATGCACATACCATTTTTGACCGGCGGCAGACATCATATCAAATATTGATGTTCCCTGCGGCAAGCCTCCTTGTTCCCAAATGCGCTTCCACTCGGCATAGTGAAACATGGGGAGCAGATTGAATGGAACGTTGTAAAGTTGGAAGTAGCCTTTGATGCCGCACACCTTGCCAACGAGCCGGGACAAATAATGTCTGACCCTTGCACGGCTTGTCACGGAACGCGGCAGGAAACCAAGAAGACGGGTCCACTCAAATGGCGAACCTCCCTCAGGAAGGTAATAATACGAGGACCAAAGTTTGTGTTGGGATGGGGTCAGTCCGGAAATGATGGAGGGGTCACACGCGGAAGAGTATCCTAATATTGTTTCCAGCGGTTGGCGGTGGGGTGCCAGGTCGGAGAGAAAGTCCGGGTGACGGCGGAGCACTTCCCAGCCAAGCGCATCGATAAAAATAAATAGTCCAAGAGTTTTCATATATTAACCCGGAAAGTAATGGTGGTTGCCATTCCAGAGCGGCTCTGACAAGCAGAGCCCTCCACTGGAGGGTCCCGCTTGTCGGGACCGTAGTCGCGAACCACTCCATTTACGTGCCTGGTGGATAGATTCGCACACCCGGCAACCACAGTTCTTTCCTGCATCGAGAATCCGAAGGATTGGCTTGGATGTTATCAAAATTATTATCAGGCAAAAGTTAAGATTTCCAGTCGACGAGGCGTTTCATCACATGAGGCAGCAATTCCTTTTTGCGCGAGACCATCTTCAATATTCCGCCGGAAGCGCAGAGCCCCAGATGGTGCTGCCGTCCGGGATCAGGATCCACAACAAGCAAACGACTTTCTCCGGCAAGAACGTCCGTGATCATGGTCATGGCAAAAGCCGCTGACTCACGCTGACGCGCCAGTTCCAGCGCAGAAAGCAACTCACGTTCAAGGTCTGGCGTCAATACAGACAGGTCCGTGGTTTCGATCTGTCCCAGGAGAAACGGGATGCCCTGGTGATGGAAGGCTTTGATGTCGAGAAGTACCAACTGCCCGGGCTTTAATGTGGTGAGAACATCGCCCGCCCTCAGCAAGTCCAAAGCAAATTGATCCTGTTCGACGTCAGCCAGATCCGCGAGAATCCCGGCTACCTGGCGGTCGGTTTCTGTCGTGGTGGGCGAGCGCAAATTCAATGTGTCAGCCACCACAGCTCCCAGGAGCAGTAGTGCCTCGGTGCGATCCGGAACAAGCCCCGCCTCTTCAAATCGAAGGGCCAGTATCGTGGCCGTGCTTCCAACGTGACGGCAGTCGATTCGGCTTGGCTCGCGTGTCTGCAATGCCCCTACCCGGTGGTGATCAATGATCTCCAAAATGTCGGAAACCTCCCAACCGCGGGGCGACTGAGTCTCCTCGAAATGATCCACTAGAACCAACTGTGGACGCGGCGGCTCAAGTGCTTCCCGCCGGGAAACCATTCCGCAGAGGCGTCCGTCCTGATCCACCACTGGCATGGCGTGTGGAGTTCGAGCGAACACCGGGCGCAGATTCTCCATCAAATCACTGCTGACCACACGCGGCACATCGTCAGCACAGATCCGCCCAAGCGGGATCGCACGTGGAAGCTGGGTGATCAATGCCATCAGCGACCCGGCATAATGGAACACGGGCACGGAGGAATCCGGAACGTTTGTTGTTATTTCCCCGGCCAACACCACAGCCGCACATCCATCCGAAGCGGCGACCGCCTCCCCGTGGTCCGCCAGCACCACGTCACCAGGTCCCGTCTTGCCTTGTGCGTTCATGCTGCCGATGCCCGAAAAAATGCGGAAAGATCCCGCAGGCATGGTTTTGAGGTCTTGCGGTGCTGATTCCATGAGGACCCGCGCTGCGTTGTTTAATGGTATCAGCCCCAGCCCCCTCACGAGGTCTGATACGCTGCACAAATACCCCACAAAATCCTCCATGTTAAAGAGCGACAAATATTGGGCGCCGGGCAGGGTATGACCGACGGCACCGAGCAGCTTGCCGTCATCATCAACCACAGGAACGATGCTGAATCCCTTTTCGCTGATGCAATCCAGGGCCTTCCCCAAAGGATCATTTGCACCAAGGGCCATTGCAGGAACGCAGGCCTCTCCAGCGGTGGGACGCAGGTCCGTGCGGATCGGAGGGATTTCCACACCGGCCAGATCAAACAGCCACTTGGTCTGGGGTGTGGCCGGGCCCTGCATCAAAGCATTGTGGCGCCGCCCCGGATAAACCCGGTCAAGCAAACGTGCCCCGACCACTGCGGAAACCACCGAATCAGTATCTGGGTTGGTGTGACCGATGACATAGACGTCGTTTGGGCTCTGATTCTGGTAGGAAATCGCTTTTCGGCCCTCCGGGACGTCTGCCCGGAGTTTGAGGCTGGAAGCGGATGTTTCCATGTCCGGACGCTGCCAGATGGGACTTTGAGAGTCAAGCGCCCGGCATTTCG
>JBGSVX010000053.1:0-3342 GCA_041752795.1 Terrimicrobiaceae bacterium | reverse complement strand
TTGCTTCTAAAAAGAATTTTGTTGGGATTGGGCCTGTCTTACCCGGAAGTTCGGCCGGAAAAATTTCCGAGGGGGTTTTCAAGCCCTCAAAGGATTTTGAACAAAAGGAAGGCGAGGCATTTCGGGTGCTTGCGGCTGACCAAGTGAAGAGAACAGGCTCGGGATCTTTCACTGTGAACTCCCCTGGAGGTGGAGGATGGATTGTGATTCCGGTGGCATGGCATCGCGACTGGGCTGTCAGCGTGGCAGGAGAGGCAGCGACCGTTTTTCAGGCATTTGGGGGCTTGCTTGCTGTCGAAGCAGGGGACCAGCCATCCGTCTTGGAATTCGATTTCCAGCCGCCATGGTGGTATGGGGCGGCATTCGGCATTGGCTTGATCTCCTGGCTGGCGGCTCTGGGATTTTGCCTTCTTCTGCTCATTCCCCGTTTTCGTGCCCAATGCGCGGCATGGGGCTCCCGTCCGATTGCACCTCTCATCATTGAACGCCTGCGGACGCAAAGGCCACTTGCCATTTCTCCGACCTATAAAGAGGCCGAATCGTTGCCTGGGTTGCTCACCAAATTGTTGGCCACCCAGGAAAACCTGCATGTGTTGATTGTTGACGACGCGTCCCCGGACGGCACCGCGGATATTGTCAAAAACCATCCCCAGTTTCAAAAGCGAATTTTTCTTTTGGAACGTGCAGGAAAACTCGGGCTGGGAAGTGCCTACCGTGAGGGCTTCCGGTGGGCATCTGAGAATGGTTACGACGCGTGCATTGAAATTGACGCGGATTTATCGCATGACCCCAAAGATATTCCGGGTTTGTTGGAATCCTTGGAATCCGGTGAAAAGGACGTGGTTATCGGCTCCAGATATCTCGATGGCTTGCGTGTGGTGAATTGGCCGGAGCATCGGCTCCTCATCAGTTCCTTTGGCACCCAATACGTTCGCTTCGTTCTGGGCATGCCACTCACAGACGCAACGAGCGGGTTCAAAGCGCTGCGAGTGAGTGCCCTCAATCAATTGGATTGGTCAAACATCCGTGCAGAGGGATACGGATTCCAAGTTGAGCTGCACCATGCCCTGTGGCGTGCCGGGGCCCGTATTGCCGAGTATCCCATCACGTTCACAGAACGCAGAGAGGGTCATACGAAGATGAGTGCGGGCATTGCCCTGGAAGCAGCGATTCGGGTTCTTGAACTTGCTTTTCCAAAATCGAAATCCGCCACATTGAAGTGAGGTAGTCTGGGGATCATCGGCAAGATGCCGATGCCACTTGTGGGCACCGGCTTCCTGTTCGACGAAGACCTCAGAGCGGACGCCTCGGACGAGGGCGAACACCGGGGCCTCCAGGGCCATCGGGTCCGGCCCCACCACCCTCAATTTTTTCATCAGGCAGGTCCAATTTGCGTTGCTCAAGAAGGGATGCCAATTTTCCCGTGGAGTCCACAAGCCAGATCCCCGGACGACCATGTTCCTTTTTGCCTCCGGAGACCATGAACGTTCCTCGCAAAGTTGTCATGTCACTGCGCCCATCAAAATCCATCCCATACTTTTTGGCAAATTTTGCAGATTCCTCGGCGGGAACAGCAACAAGAATTGAGCCTCCGGGTTTGCGGTCAGTTCGATCCATGGTGATCGCATGAAAAAATGCAATTTCCGGCAGGGGACTCTTCCAATGGACGGGTTTGACAAAGGCAACATCCAGTGTGACCTGTTGGTCTTGGTGCGGCTTGGGATCGCTGAGGAGGAATTCCGCGGTTCTTTTTGAATCTGCAAAAACCTGAGAAGAGGCCAGCAGGGTAACGGTCAGTGCTATGGTTGGTATCAGTTTCATATAAACTTCAACCCGGCCTCCCCAAAAAAGTTGCAAATTATTTTTCGTCCTCTTCCCGCTCGTGGGTGGAGGTGAGTGCGCAGACCCCGCGTTTGGAGCTGCGGATAAACTCAAAAAATGGTTCCGCTTCTGGCAGCCAGGTCTCTTTGGACGCAGCAGCGAGGGCTTCTGTGATATTCAGGCCGGTGCGGTAGAGAGTTTTGAAGGCTCTGCGAATTTCCGTGCGGGATGCGGAGGAGAAGCCGGCCCGGCGCAAACCGATGACATTGATTCCGCGCACCACATTATTTTTGTCAGCCACGCAGAATGGTGGAATGTCTTTGTTGAAGCGGGAACCACCGCTGACCATCGCCAGACGCCCGATCCGGATAAATTGATGAAACACGGATCCGCCGCCAATCACGGACGAGTCCCCGACTTCCACGTAGCCGGCAAAAAGCGCGTTGTTTGCGACGATCACCCGGTCGGCGAATTTCACATTGTGAGCGAGGTGGGTGCCAACCATCAGGAAACACCCGCTGCCAACCACGGTCTCGGTGCCAGGCTTCGTGCCACGATGAATGGTTACATATTCGCGGAACGTGTTATTAGAGCCAATGCGGACACATGAGTCCGCAGACGGATCAAAAGAAAAGTCCTGGGGCGCGGCACCAATCACGCACCCATGACCAAAAAAATTGTTTTCACCGGCCTCCACCCTGCCCTCAAAAACGCAGCGGGTTTGCAGCACGCAGCCGGGCCCCAAAGTGACCTGACTCCCGATGTGGCACCATGGGCCGATTTCAATATCTCCGGCGAGATTTGCTCCGGGTTCAATAATTGCGGTGGGATGAATTTTCATAGGAAACCAGCTTCACGAAAGCTGAAAAATGGCTGACGACCTCCATCCGGGTTGCCGATGATGACATGGTCGATGAGGTTGATTTGAAGCAGGTCGGCGGCTTCGCGGAGCCGGGAGGTCAGGCTTCGATCTGCTGAACTGGGAGCGGAATCGCCGGAGGGATGGTTGTGGACAATGAGAATGGCATAGGCCCGGTGAACAATGGCCGGACGAAAAATCTCCCTCGGATGAGCGACACATTCGTTCAGGGTGCCGGTGAAAGCATTTTCCTCACGGATCAGCTTCAGCTTGGTATCCAGCAAAGCAATTTTGAGAACCTCGCGATCCATTTTGTGCATGCTCGGCGCAAAGAAGCTGTAGGCCGCATCGGCGGAGTCCAGCAAGGGATTCGATTCTCCCGCGAGGGTCAGACGGCAGCCGAGTTCCACAGCAGCACAAAGTTCGGAGGCCTTTGCCGGACCAATCCCGGAAACCGCCTTTTGAATTTCCGCCGCATCACACTTGGCAAGGCCTTTGAGAGAACCTTTCGACTCGAGTAGTTCGCGGGCAAGCACGAGAGCGCTCTTTCCGCGGCGACCGGTCCTTAAAAAAATGGCCAGCAATTCGGCATCGGTCAGAGCAGCAGCTCCAAACTTGGCCAATTTTTCGCGCGGTCGGTCGGTCGCCGGGATTTCCTGCAT
>JBGSVX010000052.1:0-3436 GCA_041752795.1 Terrimicrobiaceae bacterium | reverse complement strand
CTGTGTTGCCAGCCTTTGCCTCGGCACGGAACGCGCTCGCGGCCGCTTCAGCGCCATCCACATATCTTGTGACTGCGAGCAGCACATCGTAGGCATCCTTCGGAAGGCGGCGGCCGGTTGGCCCACCAAACGCATTGAGTTTGAGCACGAGCAATGGGCCAATATCGGCTACGGCCACGTTGCATTCCTGCTCCGCTCCGTAGAGGTCGCGCCCTTTGAGTGGCATAATTCGCCGACAGGCAAGCGCCCGATTGACTCCGGGAATCACACTGGCAACCACGTCATCCACAATGCGAGTACCCGTCAGTGACGGAGGGTCTTCGGTCAGAAAATCCAGATACAGATTCAAGTTGCCCAACTTGCGGACCAAGCGGTTGTCCTCTGATCGGAAATCCAGCCCTGCCAAATCCGATTTGATTGTTCCATACTGGTCTCCCGAGGCGGCCAGGGAGATGCCGAAATCCACGTCCATCGTCACCGCTCCCGATATTTCGCCCGCTGCATCGCGTTTCGTGAGATAATGCACGGCCAGCCCGCCCACGAGTACGAGATCGTTGTGGTATCGGTCCAGCGAACGCCACGCAGTCAGCAAAGCTGCTTCGGACGACTGGAGGCTCCCTTTGGGATAATCTCCAAATGTTCCGAACTTGCTCATGACCACCCTCCCGCAAAATCCGGCCACTGCCTTAGTTCGCGGGCTTGTTCCTCGCCTCTCAATCCACCGCGCAGCAGATCGAGATAAATCTGCACGTCCGACACCAACTCGAAACCGCTCACCGTCTGTGCCGGATGCCGCACCCCTTGGTCTTTGGGCAACACCAATCGTAACCCGCCCCCACCGTCCGACACGCGGCGGCCCAGCAACTTTTCTTTGATCACCGCGTCATCCGGAAATTCCTTGACGTAAGCTGTGACGATTTTTGTTGTCGTGTGTGGATGCCGCAGCCAGCCGGCAAACCATTGCGTGAACACCGGCGGCACTCCGTTCAAAAGTGCCTTCAGCCTTTCCGCCAACTCCAAAGGATCAGACAACAAAACGGAATACTCATGGGTGAGCGTCCGCTTCTCCCAATCATCTGACTTCGCCCACGCATCCAGCAACACTCCCGGTTTGGTCAGCCGAAAGCCGCCCGGCTCCTCCGCCGCCCACTCGCGCGCCAGCAATTGCTGCCGCACCGCGCTCACCCAACCAAGACTCACCTGCGCTGACTCCGCCAGTTCCTTGACCTTCCATGGACGCAGCGGCCCCTGCACCAACACCCGCAAAACCCGCGTTGCACGGGGCGCAAAAAGCGACCGTGTCTCCCGCCTCTCCCGAAAGGGATTATCCGATCCGCGGGTCTCGATGAATACCTGATCGAATGCCAGCCGCGCATTGCCCGCCAAGTCCGCGTAGCCGATGCCTGCCTCGGTGCAAATCTTCGCCGATTCCTCCGAGATGAAGGGTGCGACCACCAACCCGTAATGAGGAACACCACCCGGCAGGTGTTTCAGGTAATGCTCCAGTTGCAGCACCGCCGTCCTCACTTCCCGCGGCTGCCCCAAACGCTTCTCTTCCACCAACAGAGTCCACTCACGGTCGCCCGCCTTCACCTGCACCAACCGATCCGCCCGATCCTGCGAAAGAGGCGAGACCTTCACGTCCTTCTTGAGCGAAACCAGCTTCAAAAACGGAACGCGGCCCAGCAAGCCGCGCAGCACTGCGTCGATTTGAGCCCCAAAATCTCGTTCTTTCAGTTTTTTAGCCATTTTCATCACGTGGTGAAAATAGTATAATTACTGAAATATGGCAATAGCAAATTTCACTGTATTGGCTAATTTCACCGTGTGGTGAAATATTTAAAAAGACTAATATTATTGTCCATGCTGCTGGGTAACCGGGCGAGAGGATTTCGGGGGTCCTCATCAAAAATGCGATCATGTTGGTTTGGGTTTGTGAACGGGGCTTGTTCCTGTTCGGAAGGGTGTGCTGGAATTTTCTGGCGGGGGGGTGTATCACAGGGCATGATGACCGAAGAGTTCTACAAAAATCCCGTGTTATTCGGGGCGGATTTGACCGGGGGGATTGTGGCGGTCGAGCGAAGTGGGGATGCGGAGGTGGAGATCTTTTTGCGTAAGCCGGAGGGGCGGCTTGTGGGGGAGGTTGCTCCCTTGCGTCCGGTCTTGTGGGTTCGGGGCGGTGGGCCGGGGGCGGTTGCGCTGACCGGTGGGCTAGCGCTGGATCACCGTGTGGAGGTCGGGGGATGGAAAGAATTTCAGGATTTGCAGAGGGTGTTGAAGTCTGCGGGGACGCCGTTTTTTTGTTGGACCGATCCCGCGACCCAATATCTGGCGGTGTCGGGCAGGACGTTGTTCAAAGGAATGGAATTTTCTGATCTCCGGCGGCTGCAAATTGATATTGAGACCGACACGGCGGAGGGGTTTGATTTTCCGAATGCGTCGCGGGATGCGATTGCGGCCGTGGCCATAAGTGATTCGACCGGATGGGAGGAGTTTCTGCGGGTTGAGCCGGGAGATCTGGATTCCGAGCGCAGCGTGCTGGCGGAGGTTAATCGCCTGATTTTAGAACGGGACCCAGACGTTATTGAGGGTCATAATTTGTTCAAATTTGACCTGCCGTATTTGAGTGCGCGTGCAAAGCGGCACAAGCTCAAACTCACATGGGGACGTGGTGGGGAGCCTCTGATTTCCAGGGCCTCACGGGTTCAGATTGCGGAGCGCACGATTCAATATGACCGGTTTTCCGCGTATGGACGGCACATTGTGGACACCTTTCTTTTGGCGAATCACTACGATGTGGCCACGCGGGAACTTGACAGTTTCGGGCTGAAAAGTGTGGCCGCACATCTAGGGGTTTCCGAGCCGGGGCGAGTGATATTGCAAGGCGATGCAATCAGCGACGCTTACCGGTCAGACCCGGAGGCCTTTCGCACGTATGCGCTTCAGGACGTCCGGGAAACCCGCGCGATTGCCTCAGCGTTGGGTCAGAGTTACTTCCTCCAAAGCAAAATTTTCCCATTGAATTATCAGGACGTGATTTTGCGTGGAAATGCCACGAAGATTGATTCCTTGTTTCTGAGAGAAGCACTGCGGCGGGGTCATTCGATTCCGTTGCCGCCCGAGCCCGAGGCCTTTGAGGGTGGCATGACCGATATTTTTGAAACCGGCGTGCTTCGCGATGTCTGGCATTGTGACGCATCGTCCCTCTATCCCTCCATCATGCTGGCGTTTGGGATTTCGCCGGCTACTGACACAGCGGGAATTTTCAGCGGACTGCTTGCAGATTTGCGAACATTCCGGCTTCGTGCAAAAGCTGCAGCACGGGAAGCAGAGTCTGCGACTGATCGTTCCCGGCTGGATGCGCTTCAAAACACGTTCAAGATTCTGATCAATTCGTTTTACGGATACCTTGGGTTTGCGCAGGGACACTTTGCGG
>JBGSVX010000051.1:0-1995 GCA_041752795.1 Terrimicrobiaceae bacterium | reverse complement strand
GGGGCAAATATCTTGGCATCATCGGCGTGATCATTCCGGTTGTGATCTATATGTATTACGTGGTGATCGAGGCATGGTGTCTCGGATATGCGGTGAATTTTCTCACCGGAAACATGCATTTTGCGACCTCCTCCGAGGCGGGGGGATTTTTCACCAAATTTATTGGAGCCTCCGAAAACGGGGCGGCGTTGGACTTTGGTTTGGAGCATGCCGGGGTCTTCCTACTTCTTGTGTTTGTCCTGAATTTTGTCCTGATCTACCGGGGTATCTCGAAAGGCATCGAATGGTTTTGTCAGTTTGCCATGCCCTCACTATTTCTCCTGGCTCTCATTATTTTGATCCGAGTTCTGACCCTTGGGACACCTGACCCCGCGCAGCCACAAAACAATTTGATGAATGGCCTCGGGTTCATGTGGAATCCGGAGAAGGTGCTTCTTGAGAAAAAAACCGACGCTGGCACGGAAGTCGTGCGTCAGGTTCTTGGCACTGTGGATACCAAAGCCGCAGAGGCCGAGGCGGCGGCTGACCCCACACTCACCGTGCGGACGATTGGTATCCGCGAGCAGTTGCTAAAACCCCAGCTCTGGCTGGCGGCAGCGGGTCAGATCTTTTTTTCGTTGAGTGTGGGATTTGGCGTGGTGTTGACCTATGCGAGTTACCTGAATCGGCGGGATGATATCGTGCTGAGCGGGCTTTCGGCCACCAGTGCGAATGAATTTTGCGAGGTGGGCCTTGGGGGACTCATCACCCTGCCTGCCAGCGTGGCCTTTCTCGGGGTCGCGGGAATCGCCGGCATGAGCACGTTTGCTCTCGGGTTCAATGTGCTCCCCATGGTTTTTGCCAAGATGCCATTCGGATGGGCATTCGGCGCGGCTTTCTTTTTTCTGCTCTTCCTCGCTGCGATCACAAGCTCCCTCTCCATGCTTCAACCGGGAATCGCCTTCCTCGAAGAGGTCCTTCTCATTCAGCGCAAACAGTCCGTCGCCATCCTTGGCCTGATCACCGCCATAGGCACGGGCTTCGTGTTTTATTTCAGCAAGGACCTCAAGGCGCTCGACACTCTCGATTTCTGGGTTGGCACGTTCCTCATCTTCATCCTCGCAACCATCCAGATCATCGTCTTTGCATGGGTCTTCGGAGTGAAACAAGGGCTCAAAGAATCTTCCGAGGGTGCCATCTTTCCGATCCCTCGAATCTTTGGGCCGATCATGAAATTTGTCTCTCCGGCATTTCTGATGGTGATTTTTATTCTTTGGATTTTGATGAACGTCTTTGGCGTGACGTTCTCCGGAGGGGAACCGGAATTCAGCAGTTACGTGAAGGATCTGTTCATGACTCCTTCCTCCGTGGCCTGGATGTCGATTGGACTTGTGGTGGCATTCGGCACGTTTGTGACCCTGCTCATCGCCCGCTCTCCGGCCTACTTGCAAAAACCCGAACCGCTCGAGGAGGTTGGCAAATGACAATCGGTGGATGGATCGTGATGCTGGTTTCGGTGGGGTCAGTCACCTCGCTTTTCATTTGGTGTCTGTGGGTTGTTTTGACAACCCCCGAGGAGACAGAACACCTCCATGGCTTTGATGCCCACACGCCGGACGAAAAAAATCCCTGATTCTTTTTGAACGAAAGCAGCCGGGAGGGGGTCTTATTCGTAACTAAATTGATATGAAAAACCTCTATACCAAGATCAACACAAAGCACTATTCGCTGGGAGAATTGGTTGAGATCGTGTCCTCATGCGCCCGTGACAGCCGGGAAACCGTGGCGGCGGTGGTGGACCTCTTCGAAAGCGGACGCGTCCGCCTGAAAAATCACGGCACGCTCAAACGGGTTCGTGTCGCAGCCTGATTTGCCCTGCTGCCGGGCTCCCGATTTCTGAGGAAATCCTCGCGTTTCCCGCACCCTCCATTTACTGCTTGGATCAGTGAAATGACTGATCATGTGTTTGCGAATTGGGATTGCGGGGAATGAAGAACTTGGATGAATCCACATGGG
>JBGSVX010000050.1:0-1958 GCA_041752795.1 Terrimicrobiaceae bacterium | reverse complement strand
GGCAGAAAGCTGTTTTGTAACCTCCATGCGTCCCGTGGCTTCCAGATCGAGATTGCGGGAGCGGATCTCGACCCCGGGTGCCCCGGTTTCCGGATTGCGGGTGATGAGCTGACCCTGCCCATGCGATCTCACGGCTCCGGGTTCCTGCCCGGGGGCGGCATCAAGGCGCCAGATTTGTTGCATCTGACCCGAGATGCGGTCGCGGAACGTGATGCCTTTTCCGTCTTCATCCAACCAGAACTCGCGGCTGATTTTCAAGCCTGCCGGCTTTTGGGTGCCCATTCCGCGCATGCGCTCGACCACTTGGAATCCCTCCGCCGTGTCCCAATAGAAGACCGGGAGGCTCCGCCACTGTTCGGGGAAGGTCGTTTGAGAAACATCCACCGCCGGGATTCCAGAAATATCCACCATGCGAAAATCCGGTTTGGAGCGAAAGGCGATCAACTCCGAACTGACAGCCGGTTTAATGCCTGGAGCAAACCGGAAATCCGGCACGTCCTCCAAACGGAAGGCATCAATTTCGATGGTCCATTTTCCGGCACGTACTTGGGCTCGCACATTGCCGGAGTCATCCACGGCCACTGGCAGCGAGCTTCTCACCCCTGACAATCGCCAACCCTCCGGCAGCACATAACCGATATCCTCCTCCCGGCTCTTGCCGGATACCATGAGTTCAATTTGCGTTTTGAGCCAAAGCGGAATGCCATCCTCCAAAACGCCATAGACCTTGATGGATAGGAAATCCTTGTCGGCCTGACCCGAGGAACCATCCCGCCGCAGCCAAAGCAGACCTTCCTCATTCCATGTCGGGCTTTGAACTGGCTTGCCATCCAGGCTCAGAGCAAGGATTCCCACTTCTTTCGGAATGAGCAAACTTTGGGGAACCGAACTCCATTGAAATTTTCCGGTGATTCGTTGCATGCCCGGTGGAAGTTTCAGCGAAGGAAGGCCATTACGCTCCATCACGGGTTGCAGGATTCCATTCACTTGAACCTGCAATGGCCAATGCTCCGGGCCTCCAGGAAGGGAAACCCATGTTTCATCAAACACCGTGACGCCCAACTGAAAAGTGCCCCCGGTTTCCCCGAGGTCCATGGTCAGAGCCGATGGCCAGAAACTGAGTGGCTTCTCAGGATCATTGAAAGGGCGGGGACTCTGAAGATCCGTCTCGTTCCAGAGTGCCCAGGAGCGCCATGGCTTCAATGCCTCCGGGAGAGCCCTCGCTGCTGGTTGCTCAATCTGCGCGGGTGGAGCCGCAAAAGAGCTGACCAGATGCAGGGCCATCAGTCCGAAGATCGTCGAGACTTTCCTGAGGTGAACGGAATTCATGGAGATGTGATCGGGCCGGTTGGGCCTTCCGGAAATGGGGTGGACTACCCGCCAGTTGCGCGCTCCAAGTGACCGCCAAACTGATAGCGCATCGCGGAGCAGACTTTTTCCGACATGGTGTGTTCTTTGCGTGACCGGAATCTTGCAAACAAGGCCGCACTCAAAACGTCACAGTCCACAGCCTCTTCAATGGCTGCCATGATCGTCCAGCGTCCTTCGCCAGAGTCCGAAACGCGCCCGGAAAATTCTTCCAAATGCGGGCTCTTCGCAAAAGCCGCAGCTGCCAAATCGAGCAGCCATGAACTCACCACCGATCCCCGCCGCCAAACTTCGGAGACATCTGCCAGATTGATGTCATACACATAGTCATCGCTCATGGAAGGAGCCGTTTCGGCATCATGATCCTTCGGTCTCAGGCTCGTGTTGGCATTCGCCAGAATATCAAATCCTTCACCAAACGCCGCCATGATTCCGTATTCGATCCCATTGTGGACCATTTTGACAAAATGGCCTGCGCCGGGAGGGCCGCAATGCAGATAGCCTTCCTCCGCCGTGCCACCAAGTTTTTCGCGCCCCTCGGTGCGTTCAATTTCCCCCCGGCCGGGAGCCAGAGATTTGAAAATGGGATC
>JBGSVX010000049.1:0-4473 GCA_041752795.1 Terrimicrobiaceae bacterium | reverse complement strand
CGTCCTGCGGCGTGTTTTTTGGAGGTTCGACACCGATCTTCCGATAGGCACGCGGCATGGCGACCCGTCCTTGTGGGGTGCGTTTGATGTAGCCCTGCATGATCAGGTAGGGTTCATGAACCTCCTCAAGGGTTCCAGCTTCTTCGCCGATGGCTACAGCCAAGGACGACAATCCCACCGGTCCGCCTCCGAAGAGCGTGATGATTCCTTCAATGATGCGCTTGTCCATTTCATCAAAGCCGTCCGCATCAATTTCCAACATCGACAAAGCCGCCGCAGCGACCGGGCCGGTGATTTGTCCATCGCTGCGCACTTCGGAATAATCGCGCACCCAGCGCAGAAGGTTGTTCGCAATACGCGGCGTGCCGCGGGAACGCTTCGCAATTTCCATGGCTCCATCCGGGAATATTGGCACCCCGAGCAGTCCCGAACTGCGGGTCACAATCTCACTGAGCACATCGGCCGTGTAATAATCGAGTCGGCAGTTCATTCCGAACCGGGAGCGCAGCGGGGCGCTGATCATGCCCGCCCGCGTGGTGGCACCGATGAGCGTAAATTTTGCAAGGTTCAGCCGCACACTGCGGGCGCTTGGGCCTTGATCAATGACGATATCCAGCTTGAAGTCCTCCATGGCGGGATAGAGGTATTCCTCAATGGCAGGCTGGAGGCGGTGGATTTCATCAATAAAAAGAACCCCGCCCTTTCCCAGATTCGTGAGAAGCCCCGCGAGGTCGCCCGCTTTTTCAATCATGGGTCCGCTCGTGCTCTTAACATCCACTCCCATCGCATTGCCGATAATGTAGGCCAGCGTCGTTTTCCCAAGGCCCGGAGGACCGCTCAACAAAATGTGCTGAAGCGATTCCCCGCGCGCCTTGGCTGCCTCCACCAACAGCTTCAGCCGTTCGGAAGTTTTTTCCTGACCCGCAAATTCTTCAAATAGCGGCGGACGCAACGACACGTCAAACGGCGTGTCCGGGCTCTCATCATCGGGAAGTTCAAAATCAGTGCCTGCCATGGGAATCGAAATCTTTGCCGAGGGAGTTCCGGATGTCACGCAAAGGCGGAAGGGAAATGATCAGAAGAATGGCGAACGTGATCGCCGTGGAAAGAATGGCCATGGTTTGAACGAGCCCTGCCTGTTCGGAGCGGACCTGTTCGGTGAGATAGATTAAAAACGCGCAGTTGGGCAGCCAGGCCAGCCATGTGATGCAGGGTTGATTTGAGATCGCGGACATGATCCCCACCATGAGGGTGAGGGCTCCAAAGAAGAATTGCAGGCCGAGGTAGAAGCCGGGGAAATGTTTTGTTTTCGGCATGAAGAGCCGGATGAAGACCGCGGGAAAGATGAGGGCACCAAACAGCGTGAAGTATCCCATGCCGGCGTTGTCCTCCCAGGCCTTGCCGGAGATCAGGAGCGGCAGCGCTCCCAACAACGCAGTAAAAAGTACAAACCATGAGGCTGACGGCCACCCTGGAGTGAACAGCAACCCCATTGCTCGTCCCCAAGTCCCCCTTCGATAAAACGGCTCGTAAACCGTGCGGACCATTTGAACCGGCTCGGTGAGCGCATCAATCACCACGGGAACCAAAAACGCAATCGCCAAAAAATACCCCCAGGCCCAGCTCTCCCCAAAAACCATGAGCCCGGCACCAAGGCATAGCATGATCACTGCAAGCGCTCGTTTTTTCAGGGCATGATTCTCAGCCGGCGGGGCAATTTTGGATGCAGCAATTTCGAGGCAAAGCATCACGATGGCCGGGACAAAAAGCAGTAACCCGGTGTAAACCTGCACGGAAGAGGCTCCGGAACCTCCGCCCATGCGACCGCTGGCCAGCCATGCCAGGAGAACTCCCGCCAGAATCTGAACGGAAAAAATCATCCCGATTACAAACAAGGCCCGCAGAAGTTTGGATTCATAGGGCGACATCGCGACCGTCACCGCAGTCAATACCCCGCTTGCCACCATCAGGAAAAAGAGTTTTTGCAAATCATCAAGGATATCAATGCCGCCCAAAAAGTAGCGCAGAAGCACATAAGGCAACACGGCGCAGACCAACAACAGGGTTTGCACAATCAGCGCCATCCATTTGCCGGCAGCGATTCGCCATGCAGACAAATGCGTCAGAAACACCAACTGCAGCGTTCCCGATTTGATCTCCCCATGCAGAGCAGCAAAACCCCGCACCGGCATCAAAAATAACAAAGGCACGGCAATCAAAAACCAAAAGAGGTTGTTTATAAAAATGCCAAGGTCCCCAGGCATGTCATCCGAGGCCGAGGCCGCCAGATTGAAGGCCACGGACAAAATCATGAGCACCTGCGTGAAATAAAACGCCGAAGTGAATATGCGTGAGCGCATGCCCTGACGCAGTTCTTTCACAAGCATTGGGCTCGGCCAATCGGGGAAATCCGGTTTTGTTGCTGAAGAAATCATGGCAATGGTGGTGGCTTGAGCCGAAGCACATCCACAAAGGCATCCTCCAGGCGGCGTTCAATTTTAAAAAATCCCGAGACGGCAAGATCTTCCATCACCAAGCGGCGAAGCAGTGCGGATCGGAATTCGGGCGCACCCTCGGTCAGCCGCACACGAACACCGTCTTTCAGGCGGTCCGCAATTTCCAATTCCCCATTGGCCTCAATCCATCGCAGCAGATTCTCGGGTGAACCCGCCACCCGGATTTCCAACAAACTCTGAACGCTGTGGTGATCGACAAGGCTTTCCTTGCTCCCGGAATGCACGAGCTTCCCATTGTCGATGAACAACAAATGGTCACACATCTCTCCCAATTCGGATAATATGTGGGAACTGATAAAAATGGTTTTCCCCTGATCCGCCAACAAACGAATCAGATTTTTGAATTCAATCCTGGCCTTGGGGTCCAAGCCCGCCGCCGGCTCATCAAGCACAAGAATTTCGGGATCATGAATCAGCGTGCGGCCAAGGCAGAGTCTCTGCCCCATCCCCTTGGAAAGTTTGTCCATTGGGCGGTCGGCGATCACCGCAAGGTCCGTGAACTCCATCACCTCACGGACCCTCTTGCTGCGCTCAGCATGACCATACCCGAAGGCCCGTCCGTAAAAATCCAGATATTCCAGCACGGTCATGTTGTCATAGGTGCCATAGGCATCCGGCATCCAACCCAACTTGCGCCGCACTTCGCCAGGGTAATCGGTGATGTCCATGCCGGCCACTTGGATTTTTCCCGAGGTCGGAGGATCCAGCGTGACCAGCATGCGCATCGTGGTTGTCTTTCCCGCCCCATTGGCCCCGATAAATCCCACGACCTTCCCGCGCTCCACCGAAAAACTGACCCCATCCACCGCCCGCACGTCCCCGAATTCACGAACCAAGTCCGTGATTTCAATAATGGGTTCTTGCGCGGTTGTCGTGGCGGCTTCGGACATGAAGTCAAAACTGATATTCCCTAAACCCCAAGGAGTCCAGAAGGTTCAAAAAGCGTCGCAATCCCATCGAGGGATGTTTCCTCTGAGGTCTGGCCCTGGACAGTGACTTCACCTCCCCGAACAGTCAGACCCACTGAATCAGTTCAGTAGCGGCAGGGGCACCATCAAAATTTTTTGCCTTTTGCCAGAGCTGTGTAACCGGAGATCACGTCGAAGAGTTCCTCTCCGATCCCGCTTTGGCGCAACCGGTGGAAGGTGCCATGAAGAGCCTCCAGCAAATCGTCGATGTTCTTTTCAGCACTCTGGTTCGATCTCCCGAAAGCATGCAGGCGGACCCTGCGACACACTTTTGGGATGGGGTGCAAGGGGTGAACGCCCCATAGCGCTATTCTATGGCACCGCGTAAGAATTCAATTCGATACAAACAAAGCAAAGCGCCGAGGCTGGCATTCATCAAATGAATTCATGGAAACATGAAATGGAAGACGGCGAAGGCGGGAGTTCAAGAAACACACAAACCAAACCATAAATGAAGACAACGATTCAAAAACCCTCCTGCGGAAAAAAGCAGGACCGGCTATCAATAAATACGAATGTGCTCGCGTTGGCGGGTTTCGTATTCCTTGTCTTTTCGAATGCAGTGGCCAGCGGCGCAACGGTAGTCAACCTCGGAACAGCGGGGAATTACGCGATCCTCTCTGAAGCGGGAATTACAACCACAGCAGGCACCACCATCGTTGGCGATATTGGCGTGAGCCCGATTGCCGCAACTGCCATGACTGGGTTTGGTTTAATCCTTGATGGCTCAGGGGAGTTCTCGACGTCACCTCTGGTGACAGGAAAGGTATACGCGGCCAACTATTCGGCTCCGACGCCAACCGTTCTGATTTCGGCTGTTGGCGACATGCACACCGCCTACATAGACGCTGCCGGGCGTGCAAGTTCAGGTGCTCTTTTTATGAACCTGGCTAGCCCCACTTCGCGGACTGGAAGCGAAAATCGACTATTTTCAGCCCTCCGAGGCCCGCAGACCCGCTTAAATACAAGGGGGTGGTCTCCAAAAGGGC
>JBGSVX010000048.1:0-8529 GCA_041752795.1 Terrimicrobiaceae bacterium | reverse complement strand
CTGGAACTAGTGGAATCAGTGAATCAGATCCCCGAAAACGAGCCCGTGGTCGGCTTTGGGGCTTCTACTATACATGACATATATTATATGATGTTTTTGTTATGTGACTGATGCCCTGTTGGTTAGGTCAATGTTAATAAGTTGTGGAATAAAAAAACCGCCTGTGAATATCCTCAGAATTATGGAGATCAGGCGGAGTTATTCCCAAAGCAGTCGATTTTTCCAGCAGTTGGCATCAGACCTGGCACAAGAGTCAGAACGTTAAATAGATCCAGCGGCAGGATGCCGATGGCACGGGGTTTTGGCTGGCCGCCACGGCGGCGTTCAAATCAGGGTCAGTTCCCCAAGACCCGCTTTTGGATTTCCTCGGGGAGCTTGGATTTGGAAATCCAGATTTTTGCGGTTTTGGGATCATGCCTCACCCAATCTCTGGCGATGGACTCCAATTCCCGATCTCTGCGTTTCGGGTCCGAAATATTGCCTGCCCAGGACAAAGCGCTTTCGGGGTCTTCGGATGAGATTTTTTTTGCTACAGTAGAAAGCGCGGAATCTTTGCCCTGACTGGTCGGTAGCTGCATGAGCCAATCGCCGGCGGATTCGGCGTCTTTCGCAGCCCACCGGGAAATTACGGTTTCCAAGGAGCGGCTCTGACTTTCCCCGGTCAGTCCTGCCACATAATTTGCGGCCGATTCCGGCGAGGCTCCCGCCCATTGGGAGATGGCGTCCCGTTGGACATCCTTTTTTTCCTCGGGATCCGCGAGTGAGGCGGACCAGCGCAGCACGGCTTCGGGGTTTTGCCTGCTCCAACCACCGGCAACGGCCCGAACCGCCCGCCTGCGGTCTTCTGTGGTCAGAGAGGAAAGTGCCGCGACAGCCTCTTCGGGGGCTTGCGAACTCCAATCGGAAAACAGGGAGTTTAAAGCGGATTGGCGCCCCTCGCCTTCTGGGAGGGTTTTTGCCCATGTGAGAGCCTCCATGGGTTGTCCCGATCGGGACCATTCGCTGGCTATTCCGGCTGTGGCTTGAGAAAACACGCGGCCTGGAGGGAGCTGCCGTACGGCCATGGCTGCCTCGGCCGTGTTTTTGGAAGCCCAGTTGGAAATGAGGGAATTCACGGATTGCTGAAAATTATCGCCTGGCGGCATGTATTCCATGATCACGGAGAGGAGTTGGCCGGGATTTTGCAAATCCGAGGAGCTGCTCAGCGAGCGCAGGATATCGGAACGAAGCGTTGAATCTTGAACTCCCAACGAATAATTGAGGGCAGCGGAAAAATCCTTGGAGCCCCATGTGCTGACTGCGGAGGAAATCGCCCGTGATCGTGTTCCTGCTTCCGGGATTCCCATCGCGGCTTGAAGGGCCGCGTTGGGGTCGGTCTGTGCCCAAACCTGGATGACCTGCACCTTGGAATCCGCAGTCGAGGATCCTGCACCGGAGAATGAATTTGTAAGCGCCCAAGCCTCCTGAGGGTTCTCTCTTGCCACGGTGGAAATCAAAATTTGGCGGGCCATGGAGGCCTCCGACCCTTTCAATCCGCCAATAGCAGCTTTGGCACCAGCAAGGTCGATTTTAGCCCATTGAGAAAAAACTGCATTCAGAGCGCCTGCCATGTTTCCCTTTTGGTTCTGAATCATCTCAAAAGCCAAACGCGGGTTTTTGGAAGCAATGCTGTGGCTTGCCATGAAACGAAGCTGGTTTTGGAGTTGCTTGTCTGAAATTTCCGAAATACGGCCCATGGCGCCCTGTGGGTCAATGGTAGCCATTGTCGAAATCATCGTGCTCAGAATGTTGTTTCGCACAGCGAGCGGCTGGGTCATTGCAAAGGCCCATGCACCCTGAGGATCTTTTTCCGCGTAAGCGGACATCACCAGATGCCAGGCAATTTCAGATCCGGGTTTGTTTTTATTCTCTGCCAGTTTGGCGGCAAGATCTCCGCAATCCGAGACGCTCACACGTTCCATGAGCACCGCCCACTTGCGCGTGGAAGACAATGAACTGCCTCCAAAATCCATTTCTGCAATCTCCTTGAAAAGGGAATCCGGAGAAATGGGTTGGAATTTTGAGGATTGACCCTCTTGTTGGGATGGCTGGCCCGGACTCGTCGGGGAATCATGCATGGAAACCCTGCTACCATTTTTTCCTGTTGCCACGGAGGTGCTTGGTCCTACGAATTCAGGCCTCGGAGGAGAAAAATGCAGGGCCGCAAAATATCCCCCGGCGGCCCCCACTGCCAACCCACCAAACAACAAAGCACCCGACACAAGCACGAAGGGACGAATTTCCATTTCACGAAATCCTAGCATGTCCCCACTTTAATCCACGATTTTTTTGTATCGCATCAGTCGTTGAGGGACGATACACATTTTTCATGATCAAAAATCTCGCCCTTTTGCTGCTCACGACCGTTTTGATTGGATGTGCGACAACGAGTTCAACAAACCGTCCCCTCGCCCTACAAAAATTGGCGGCCTCTGATGTGGACCCCGCCGTGGTTTCCAAGATGGAGACCGGAAGAGTTCTCACGTATAATGATATCCTGCTTCTGGTCAAAGCGCAGGCTCCCGGGCAATTTGTTGTGAGTTACCTCAAAAGCACGAAGGCTCCCTACCGTTTCACCAATGCCCAGTTGCAAGGACTCTCCTCAGCAGGAGCCGGGTCCGATTTGGTCAATTACCTTGGCAAATCTGTCGGTTACTACGAAGCCACCCAGCGGTCCCAGACCGGAGGATCCAAGTGGGATAATCACCCATACTTCTTGGATCCCTACTATCTCGGAGACGCCCCCTTCCCTTATGCGTATCCGGGTGAGTGGAATGATCCCGCCCTCATGGGCATGTGGTTCTGACCGGCTTGTTCTGAAAAACGTCAGGCGTTGTTTCGCCCGACGCAGTTGAGGTCTTCGAATGAGGCCAGCAGGCGCTTCGTGAAGGTGTCCTCCCCTGCCCCAAGCCAGATTCGGGGATCGTAATACTTTTTGTTCGGTGCGTCGGGTCCCGAGGGATTTCCGATCTGGCCCTGCAGGTAGTCGTGGTTTTTGGCTTCGTAGGCCCGAATGCCATCCCAGAAGGCCCATTGCAAATCTGTGTCCAGATTCATTTTGATGGCACCATAGCTGATTGCTTCCCGGATTTCCTCCCGTGTGGACCCAGATCCGCCATGGAACACAAAATTGACCGGCTTCGGTCCGGTGCCAAAAGTTTTTTCAATGTGCTTTTGCGAGGCGTCCAGAATGGCAGGTTTAAGTTTCACATTGCCGGGTTTGTAAACTCCGTGAACATTCCCGAAGGCAGCGGCCACTGTGAAATTCGGGCTCACTTTTCCAAGGGTCTCGTAGGCGGCCGCGACATGTTCCGGTTGGGTGTAAAGGCGGGATTCGTCCACATCGGAATTGTCCACCCCGTCTTCCTCACCTCCGGTGACCCCCAACTCGATTTCAAGGGTCATTCCCAATTTGGCCATACGCTCCAAAAATGCAGCGCTGGTTGCCAAATTTTCTTCGATGCTCTCCTCGGAGAGATCCAGCATGTGAGAGCTGTAGAGCGGTCGACCGGTTGCGGCAAAATAGGTTTCACCAGCAGCCAACATGCCTTCCACCCATGGCAGCAATTTTCTTGCACAATGGTCAGTGTTCAAAATCACCGGAACCCCGTATGCTTCTGCGGCTTGAGCCACGTAATGGGCGGCGGCAATTCCTCCGGCAATCGCTCCTTTTTGTCCGTCTTTGGAAATTCCTTTTCCAATAAAAAAGTGGGCTCCCCCATTGGAAAATTGGATAATCACAGGTGACCCAATTTCTCTGGCTGCAGCAAGGGATGCATTCACCGAATTGGTTCCGATGCAATTTACTGCCGGAATGGCATAGCCATTTTCTTTGGCATCTTGGAACACTTCACCGACCTCCCGCCCATAAAGGACGCCTGCACGGAACTTGGACTGACTCATATTTAATTTTTTGATTACGGGAATCACCATAAGCAGGAGTTGCGCCGTGCTGCGAGAAGGTTTTTGATTCCGCGCTTAATTCGCAGTGGTTTTTCCATTTTCGGGTTCAAAACGACATGCCAATCGCTGTTGGTGCATAAATCTCGAAGCAGGCATGGCAGAAGGATTTACATCGGGAGAGTTTGCTGGCTAGTATGGACTTTGTGAGTGACATCCCCGATCCCCAAAAGACTGAAACCCGGTTTCGGGGCATCGGCGTGGCTCCGGGAATTGCCCACGCACCCATTGTCCTGCATTGGGACGATGACGAAGAAGTTCCAGATCGTGAAATCAGCGCGGCGGACCTGCCATCTGAAATCGCCCGCTTTGAATCCGCGCTGATTGCAACTCGTGCGGAGCTTCTGGAAATCCAGCAGAAAATCGCAGATGCCATCGGCACGAAAGACGCGAGCATATTTGATGCACACCTGTTGGTTGTTGAGGATCGGACTTTGATCGATGAAGTGTTGCGCTCCTTGGAAAGCACCCGGCGAAATGTCGAACACGTGTTCTCCGAAGTGGCGAACAAATACTGTCAGACTCTCGGTCAGATCGATGACCCCTATTTGAAAGAGCGGGTTGTTGATATCGAGGATGTTGCTCGAAGAATCCTGCGCAACCTGCTCGGCAAAGGCCCCCGCGATCTGGCAACGAGCGAGGGACCGCACGTTCTGGCCGCACGGGTTCTTGCGCCCTCTGACACAGCCCTGATCGACCGCTCCAAGGTCATGGCTTTCGCCACCGAGGCAGGAAGCAAAACCTCCCATGCAGCCATCATGGCCCGCTCCCTAGGGATCCCGGCGGTTGCAGGCCTGCACGAAATTTTCGGTGAGTTGGAAACCGGAGACGATGTCCTGCTTGATGGGACTTCGGGTTTGCTCATTTTAAATCCGTCACCGGAAACCCTGGCTGAGTATGGTCGCATCGAGGAGCGCCGGGAACAGGTCGAAGAACAACTGGACCTGATTCGTGACACATCCTCCACGACCTCAGACGGTCAGCATATCATCCTCTCGGCAAATATCGAACTCCCCGATGAAGTGGGTGATGTCATCGAATACGGAGCCGAGGGCGTTGGTCTTTTTAGAACGGAATTTTTGTTTCTTAACCGTGAGGATGCACCCTCCGAGGACGAGCAATATGAAAGCTACCGCATCGTGGCGGAACGCGTTGCCCCGCATGCAGTCATTATCCGGACCTTGGATGTTGGCGGTGACAAATTGGCCGAAAATCTCGGGGTCTCAGAAGAGGAAAATCCGTTTCTTGGATGCCGGGCCATCCGTTATTGCCTCGAACATCCGGAGTTTTTTAAAAACCAACTGCGCGCAGTCCTCCGCGCCGCAGTGCATGGAAATGTCAGGATCATGTATCCGATGATTTCCGGACTCGGTGAACTCCGCCGCTCGAATGCCCTCCTCGAAGAATGCAAAAATGAGTTGGCCGCCAAGGGCATTCCCTACTGCCACAATATTGAAGTGGGGATTATGATTGAAATTCCCAGTGCGGCACTTTCGGCTGACCGGCTTGCCAAAGAAGTCTCCTTTTTCAGCATTGGAACGAATGACCTCATCCAATACGCGCTGGCGGTGGACCGCGTGAATGATGCGATTTCCTATTTGTTTGATCCTACCCACCCTGCGGTGCTACGTTTGATCAAGATGGTTGTTGATGCCGCAAAAAATGCGGGGATTTGGGTTGGCGTTTGTGGTGAAATGGCAGGCGACGTGTTGTTGACGCCCCTGCTTTTGGGGCTTGGCGTTGAGGAACTCAGCGCGTCAAGCCGCCTGGTCCCCCGCGTGAAAAAGGCGGTTCAGTCCCTGGATCTTGCCAAGTGCCGCGCACTGGCTGAAGAGGCACTCACGTTGGACACCGGCGCCGAGATCTTCAAGCGTTGCGAGGAAATGGCCGCTTCCCATTACCCGGATATTCTGGACTAAAATCCTGAAAAATCCGATTTCAGGAATCCTTCGGGTTTTCGGCGAAGTAACGTTTCGTCTCGGAGGCAATCACTCCACTTAGCAGGATCATGGCCACCAAATTTGGAACGGCCATCAGTCCATTCATCATGTCGGAAAAATTCCAGACGGCATCACTTTTCCAGACGCAGCCAATAAACACGGCAATGACCCAAAGGACTCTGTAAAAAATTACCGATTTGATTCCCACGAGATACTCCACAGCTTTTTCACCATAATACGCCCAGCCCAGGATCGTCGAAAACACGAAGGTCAGAAGGCCGAGAATGAGAACCGCATCCCCAAAATAACCAAGGTGGTGAAAGGCTTTGTCACAAAGCCCGGCCTTGGTTTCACCAACTCCCTGCCAATCGCCGGAGCTCACAATCACGAGTCCGGTGAGCGCGCAAACGACAACCGTATCCCAAAAAGTGCCCGTGCTGGAAACCAGGGCCTGCCGCACTGGGTCCTTGGTTCTGGCCGCTGCTGCCACAATGGGCGCACTTCCCATGCCGGATTCATTCGAAAACAAACCGCGGGCAATTCCATAGCGCATGGCCTCGGCAATCCCGGCCCCGACAAATCCCCCCACAGCAGCATGTCCCGTGAATGCGGAGGTTACGATCAGAGAAATGGTCGATCCAATTTTGTCCCAGTTGAACGCGAGAATTATCAGGCAGCCCAGCACATAAAAAATGGCCATGAACGGAACGAGAACCGTGCAGAACTTTGCGATCGACTTGATGCCACCAAGGATCACGGCGCCGGTCATCACAGCCAAGCCAAGACCAATCACCAATTTGATGGTTGCATCAGCCGCTTCAAAAGGAAGAAGGTCCTTTTTGGCAACGACCATATCCGCAATCGCATTCGACTGGGCCATATTGCCAATGCCAAATGCAGCAATCGCTGTAAAAATCGCAAAAAGCACACCGGCCCATTTGGCGTTTAGCGCCCGCTCCAACACATACATCGGGCCGCCTGACATCTGACCTCTCTCGTTGGTGACCCGATACTTCACCGAAAGCAACGCCTCGGCGTATTTTGTAGCAATACCGAAAACCCCCGTGAGCCACATCCAGAGCACCGCTCCGGGACCTCCAATCAAAACAGCCCCTGCGACCCCATAGATATTACCCGTCCCAATCGTCGCTGCGAGCGCAGTGGTAAGCGCACCAAACTGGCTCACGTCCCCAGGGGCTTCAGAATCCTTCGCAACGGAAAGTTTGATTGCGCGCCCGAGATATCGCTGAATAAAACTCGTTCGCCATGTCAGGAAAAGATGCGTTCCAAAAAGCAGGACAATCAGCCATGGTCCCCAAACAAAACCCGCTGCCTTTTCAATCCATTTGTCAAGTGTCTCCATGGCAGCGCAGTAGAGTGCCATCCGAAGCCCATTGCAAGATTATGTTGACTGACTAAAAGGTGCTCCTCGGCTTGATCTCCGCATCGGGCAGCCATTTTTGAAGCATGTTGCAAAGCGTGCGCGGATGGATCGGTTTTGCGATGTAGTCGCTCATGCCCGCCTCCAGACACGCCGCACGGTCTTCAGGCATGGCATTCGCGGTCAGCGCAATCACCGGCACATTGAATCGGGTCGCCAGCTCATTGGACTGACGCAAAGCCCGCGTCGCAGTCAGACCATCCATCACAGGCATCTGCATGTCTATCAGAACAAGGTCATAGGAAATTTTGCTCAGCGAATCCAAGGCTTCCTTGCCATCTGCGACGGCATCGGCTTTGAGCCCCATTTTTTTGAGGATATTCAGAATAACCATGCGGTTCGGAGAGTTGTCTTCGACGAGCAGCAGACGCACCCGGTGAAATTTGAACCTCCCGGTGATCATCGTGGGCTCGGTTTCCACGATTTCATCTTCGGCCTCTGCCATGACCGGCTGACCCGGGGTCTGGATTGAGGGATTTCCAAACACCACAGTGAACCAAAACGTGGAGCCTTTTCCGGGAGTGCTGTCCACGCCGATTTTCCCGCCAAGCATCTCGGTAAGTTCCCGGCTGATGGCCAGACCGAGGCCGGTTCCGCCAAACTCCCGTTTGGAGGACGCATCAACCTGCGTGAATTTGTCAAAAATGATTCCCTGTTTTTCCGGCGCGATTCCAATGCCTGTGTCGGTAACCGAAAACTTGAGAGTGGCCTGATGTCCGGTGGCGGATTCCATCGAAATTTGAACCCGGATACGGCCCTCAGCGGTGAATTTGGTCGCATTCGAAAACAGGTTCGCAAGAATTTGCCGGACCCGTCCTGGATCACCGCGCAGGTGTTGGGGAATTCTGGGATTAACAACCATGGAAAAACCGAGTCCCTTTTCGCGCGCCGTGACTTCGGCCATGGACGAAAACTCCCGAATAAATTCCGGCAAATAAAAGTCCACAATTTCCAGTTCCAACTTATTGGCCTCGATCTTGGAGTAATCCAAAATGTCATTGATCAGGCGCAGGAGCGCCTCTCCAGAAGACTGCACAATTTCCGCATAGGTCGTTTGCTCATCATCGAGCTTGGTATCCAGCAGCAGGCCGTTCATTCCAATCACCCCATTGAGCGGCGTGCGGATTTCATGACTCACCGTGGCGAGGA
>JBGSVX010000047.1:0-3463 GCA_041752795.1 Terrimicrobiaceae bacterium | reverse complement strand
GTTTCAGGCCTTTGAGTCGGCCTTTGAGCAGGCCGGGAATCGGGCAGGCGGCTGCCTCCGCCGGTCGAAGGCCGTGAGACTGATGGTCGGTTGGCTCCGCTCCCCGAAGGTCGGGATTGACCGGAACTTCCCCCGCCACTTGGACGGGAGATGCCCCCGCCTCCGCCGCGATTGCCTCCACCATCCCCGATACGGCTGGCCAGGGCAACCGGCTCAGACCCCAGGGCGGCGAGCGTAACCAAAATGAGTGTGAGTCTGGTTTTCATGGTTCGGGAACTATTCCTTCTCGGAACGAATCACCTCAATCTTGTCAAGATTTGGCAAAACCTCGCCGTCCACCTGACGGTTCACACTTTCCCACGTGTATTTTTTGTCATCAATGTAAGTGGTGATGTGTTGCGCGGTTGTGGTGGAGCCATCCAGCGCGGTGCCGGTGTAAGAGTTGATCCACTTGTTGCCCTCCTGCCTCCATGTGCCCTCACCAAATCCCCCGTCGGAATCGAACATCCATGAACGCACAGCCCCGGCGACGGGATCATAACCGATCACTTCCGTGGCTGTGGTGGGTTCCCCATCCTCGCGGGCAATGGTGTAGGATCGCCTTAGAAAATGGCCATTATTTGTCCAGTCCACCGCGGAGGTCACCATCACATCGGTCGAGTTGTCCTTCCAGGATCCGACCAGCCAACCGAGATCATCAAGTGCTACGGAGGCCGCATTCAGGGGAGGGAGTGTGGTTTCGTCCAATTCTGAAATGACCCAGGTGTCATCCTTTTTCACATAACTGCAAACATAGCGGGTGGACTCATCGTTCACGGTGGCAAAACCTTTTTCGAGCAAGACGTCAGGTGTGAGAAACCGGGCGGACTCCACCTCAATCACGAGTGTCGCGCCTTTGTTTTTTGCAAAATACTTTGTCATGTTTTCCAGCACCGCCGCGCGCCCGACCATGGCCGCGCCCTCGTTCGAGGTGTGTTGCGTGTCCTCCGCATACAACGCCGCAAGGGCCTTCGCATCGCCTTTGTTAAAGGCGGTGACATACGCCTCAACCTGGCTTTTGGAAATTTTGGCAGCCTCGTCAGGAGCGTTGTCCTGAGCCGGCAATGGGGAGACCATGGCCAACAATACGAGCGCGCAGACGGAGAAGAAGTTGGTTTTCATAGTATAAGGATTTCTTGGTATCAGAGGTGGCCGGAATGGTCAATGGGCGACACTGGCCAGGTGGTCATTCGAATGCCGCTGTTGGTTGCTTTTTATCGTTTTGGTCTCAGGGCCTGCTCCATTTCATCGGCATCCCACACCACGGAGGCCTCGGCCTTGGCTTCTGCAAAACTGTCGCTCAAAATCAAGCCGACGAGGAGGGGAACGGCGGGCTCATTCATGGTTTGTCGTCAATTGGGAATGCCCATTTCCTGACGCAAGCCCCGACCTGCCTCGCGGACACGCGAGTTCGGGCAAAGCGTCCGGAGGCAGTTCATCCTTCGGGAAAAAGAAGATCCGCCGGCGCACCGAAAGTATCGGGCCAGGACAGATAGGCAACATCCGTGATTCCGACGACGCAGGTTATCATCTGCCACTCGCTGTCCACGATCTTCCAAAGGATTGCGGTGTCGGCGCTGCCAGCAGGGCCGACACGGATCTGGTTGCCTTCGTCGCTGACGATTTGACCGTTGAAGAACGCCCAATCGCCAAGGCGCTTCATGGAACCGGCAAACTTCACCGCCTGCCCGGCCTCATGCTCAACGGTGTGGCGGGCAAGGTCGAACAGCGCGGCACGAAGCTCCGAGCCCTTGGGAACTTCCTTCGGGGCGGCATGGGCCGACATGGCGATGCAAACCGAGAGCAAAACGAGCAGGGTTTTCATGTGATGTTGATCTGGGTTGTGAGTGAAAATGATCCGAAGGCCCGTCCACGCTCTTGAGGACGCCTACGTATTGGATTTGGTTGGGAGCTTGGGAATGATCCAGCCAAGAAATGCCGACTCCGAACGGCTTTGCATCAGGACGCGCCCAGGGCCGGTGAGTTGGCAGACGAGTCCCTCGCCTCCGAGGATGGTGGATTTCCAGCCTCCGGACTTTCGAAGTTCGAATCGAATGGTCGCGTCCATCCCGACGATGTGATCGGTGTCAACCGTGTAAACTTGCCCGGCTTCAAGAATCCGCTCCTCAATCGCACCATAGCTCGCCAGCAAAATCTGACCGTGCCCGCTGACCTTGAGCAGGACAAGACCTCCGCTGCCGAAGAACCCCTTTCCGCCGCCCCAGCTCGCGTCAATGCTCACACCCGTCTCGCTGGCGATATAGGCCCCGCTTCGCAGGAAAAAATCCTCGCCGGTCATGGAAAGCACCGTCATGTCTCCGGGAAGGGTCGGTGCAAGGGTGATTTCACCACCCTCCGATGGCGCGGTCCATGTGTTCTGAAAAAAGCTTTCCCCGGCGACCATGCGCTTCAAGCCGCCGAAGAATCCGCCGTCGGCTTTCGTCTCGGTCGTGAGTCCAGCACTGTGACTCACCATCGCCCCGGGCTCGACTTTGATCGTTTCGTTGGACTCCATGGCAACAACGGCCAGTGCATAGGAGGGTTGATGTTTGATTGTGATATTCATGACGGGATTCTGCGGTAAAGAGGCTGCAAGATACAGACAATCTCATGTCGCCCTGCAACAAAAATCAGGCCGAGGGGGAATTGGGTCGCCTGGTAGAAAGCGGAATTGGATCGAGGAGAAGGAATAAAAGTGAAAGAAAATGAACGCTGTTTCCTGTGAATTTTTCATTTAAATTCTAGGCCCGCTCCGAATGGCGTTAAGATAAGCGCCGATGCCCCAAAGGGGCAAAATACAACAGCCCAGGGCAACGCCCTGGGAATTAGTCATTTATAAAACCAAGCCCTGAAAGGGCGGCATCAAAGCAGGCTCCAAAGATCACCTTATCTTAACGCCATTCAGGCCCGACCCCATGGGCTGTTGCAAATCATGGTTTCAGTTGCCTTAGGGCCGCTGAATAAAGGCCATCACCTTCTCAAACCATTGAAAGAGAGTCGCTGAGCAGGCTAATGGTATGGCTAGACCTAGCCCGCAGATTACACTCGCATAAAACACAGAAGCAATGCTCGATTGCGGAGCGTAGAGAACGATACCGCCCCCAAGCATAGCACCAAAGATAAAGCCAATGAGTGCCCGTGCAAGATGTGGGATCGTTTGCTTCTTGGGTCCTCCTTTATCCTTCTCAAAAGATGTGCTGGTAACATTCGGATTAGGTTTCCCATCGCTATTTTTCGTTGGAGGAAGTGGAGGCATAATGGGTGAGGGTCAATTTGAGTGCCGAGACTTTATGGCTGCGGGCCCGTCGTGGAGCAGTGAGCATGGTCTTGAAAAAGGTGCGGTGTGTTTGCTGTTCTATTACCGCGGGCTACCCCTCGACAAGCGGGGGGCCTATCCGCAAGAGCGGACCGGAATGATGCCGGA
>JBGSVX010000046.1:0-4551 GCA_041752795.1 Terrimicrobiaceae bacterium | reverse complement strand
CGAACTCGAAACCGCCCGCACCCCGAATCTGGACGCGCTGGCGGCCTCCTCGGCCCTGGGACTTTCCGTTCCGCTTGGGCCGGGCATCACGGTCGAGAGCGGACCGGGTCACCTAGCCCTGTTCGGTTATGACCCGCTGGAATACCGCATCGGGCGCGGTGTATTGGAAGCGGTAGGCATCGGCTTTGACCTGGAACCCAATGACATTGCGATGCGCGGCAATTACGCCACCGTGGATGAAGCCGGTGTGGTGACCGACCGGCGCGCCGGTCGCATCGCGAACGAGATCAGCAAGGAACTCTCGAAGTTATTGACCACCCGTATCGAGGATGTTGAGTTCTTCGTTGAGACCGTCCGCGAGCACCGCCTTGCAATCGTGATGCGCGGACCGGGACTGAGCGCCAACGTCACCGGCACTGACCCGTTGAAGAATGGTTACCTGCCCTTGCCGATCCGTGCCTTGAGTCCGGAGGCCGGGAAAACCGAGCGGGTGATGAAACTCTTCGTGGAACGTTCCCGCCAGGTGATGGAAGCCTACAATCCAAAGCCGCCCGCCAATATGCTGCTCATCCGTGGCATTGATCAATATCCACATTTCATCGCTTTTCCAGAATTGTATGGTTTGCGTTCCGCTGCCATTGCGGTTTATCCCACCTATCGCGGCATTGCCAAACTTGTTGGCATGCAGACGTTGCCCGTGGAAGGTGGCACTGCCGCCGATGAATTCACCACCCTCGAAAAGCACTGGAATGATTTCGATTTCTTCTACCTGCACGTCAAGGAAACGGACCTGGCTGGTGAAGATGGTGACTTTTCCCGGAAGGTAAAGGTGATTGAAGAAGTGGACAAACTGATCCCGCGGCTCATAGCGCTCCAACCGGACGTGGTCATTGTCTGCGGGGATCATTCCACACCGGCGGCGCTCAAGGGACATTCCTGGCATCCGGTGCCAGTCCTGATCTTCAGTAAATACGTCCGTGCCGGTGGGGTCGCCGAGTTTGGGGAACGCGTCTGTGGGCGCGGCAGCCTCGGGGTCCTGCCCGCGACGCACATCATGCCGATCGCCCTCGCCAACGCCGGGCGCATCATGAAATGGAGCTCTTAATGCCATCGTCCCTGATCCTGACTGACCCGCGATCATTTTCGGAAACCCTGTTCGAGAAGATGAAGCCACATTTCCCAATCCGCCGAATGAAACAGGCTTTCGTCAAATCCACGCTGACACCGGTTCCTGCGGAACATGACCACACTGGGTGAGCCAATCAGGTTTTTTCGCTCCCAAAGGCATCTGGAAATGAGAGTTGTTCCGGCAACGGGCCTGCCGGACTTCAAGTAACCCCATTTGCCACAGACGTTCGATTGGCGGTCCACCAAATTCATGGAAGACCCGACCAAACTGGCTCCTGGATTCGCATCCAAATAGGCGGTCATTTTCCCAAGTGCAGATTTGGAGAACAGGAAATCGTCGGCATGGAGAATTTTGACATACTCCCCGCAAGCGACACGAAGTGCGACATTGCGATTGGCTACCATGCCCCTGTTTCTGTCGTTTCTCAGCGCAACAATCCGGGAGTCTCTGCCTGCATATTCCTTGGCAACTTCAAAGGACCTGTCCTTCGAACAGTCGTCCAGAACAATCAGTTCATAGTCATCAAAATCCTGAGCCAACACAGATTCGATGGCCTGCCCCAAGAACGACTCGTAGTTGCAGACATCGATGCAAACACTGAGTTTCGGGAAACTCATATTTTTGGATTTGGTTTTTTACTCAGAATTTCCAGGTAGAGATCAAGGAATTCCTGAGTCTGCCGTTCGAGAGAGTGATTCATGGCGAGTTCTCTGGCCCGGTGAGAGATCGGTTCGCGGGCTTTGGGATCGAGCAGCGAGCCCATGCATTCTGCAAGTGTTGATACGTCAGAGGGGTCTTCAAGGATCCGGCCATGCGCTGGGTCTTGCATAAGTTCCGAAACCCCATTGTAGCGGGACGTGATCACCGGTAATCCACAGGCGAAGGCCTCCAGCACAACCAAACTGCAAGGGTCGTACCAAGTGGGGTGAACGTAAACATCTGCAACAGCGTAAAAGGGAACGATATCCTCCACCACATCAAGAAAAGTCACGCTGTTTGCAATGCCTGCTTGTTCTGCCATTTGCAGAAACGGGCGCTGTCGTTTCCCTCCCACGATCAGAAGCCTCGCGGAACTCCCCTGCCCACGCATCTGTGCAAGGGCCCGGATCGTTGCACCTGCATTTTTTAAAAGCAGATTGTGGGCAACCAGCAGAAACACTGTGTCCTGATTCGTGAAGCCCAAAGCGGCACGGCGGTCGGCACGGTGCATTTGAGAGGCTTCCAGCGAGAAACGGGCGGTGTCCACTCCATTGTAGATGAGGCGAATCCGCTCGCTCCCGACCTTGTGCAATGTTTCAAAATGGGTCTGCACCATTTTGGAAACAGCCACAATCGTCGAACGGGTTTTTTCGATTTGGTAAGCTTCGATTGCACTCTGCTCACGATATCGTTTTTCTCTCCAGAGCCGGAACTGCCGCCATTTGGGAATGCGCAGGAGGTTGTGATGCCAGCAGGCAATCGTGGACCCGCCATGAGGGTGAAAGATGTCCGAGAAACGTCCAACCCCCATGTCATGAATCACATCCAACGGAAAAGACTTGAGGGCCTGCTCCATGTGGATTGCCCGCTTCCATGGAGAAGGCGAGTTTTCCACCTTGTGAAAAGTCATGGAGCCAGACGATCCAGCATTTTCAAATCCACAAGCAAAAATGTGAACTTCACAATTTGCCGCAGACAGGCGTTTTGCAAACTGGAAGGTCCAATGTTCCAGACCTCCCCTCATGGGATCGAAGTTTTCGAGGACGAGCCCGACCTTCATGCCGTTGGCAATTCCGCTCCGGTAGCATGGTCTCCCCCGTCTCCTCCCTGAATCATCTCCACAAGAATTTGTGCGGTTCGATCCGATGCAGACACCGGCAGGTCGCCACCAAGATGGGTGCGAATTTCCTGATATCCCTGCTCCATGGATTCCTTCGCTTCGGGATTTTGCAGCAACAGTTCAATCTCGGCAGCGATCTTGTCCGGGCGGCATTCCAGCCCGAGAAGCTCGGTCACCAACTTGCGCTGAAGGATGATGTTTGGCATGGCAATGAAGGGAATCTTTTTCCATGTCCAGAGAAGCAGCCACTCAATGCGGGAAAGAAATCCGAAATCATAAACCGCCACTTGGGGAGCACCGATCACCGCCGCTTCCAAGGTCGCAGAACCCATCTTAACAATCGCAGCATCACTTGCCCGAAGCGCTTCGGACGCACGGCCCACCAAAACCGGAAATTCGGACGGAAAAAATGGCCTGACCTTTTCCACAAGAGGAGCCGGCACGGGAACCACAAATTTGACCCTGCCCTTGGCGGCAAGGATCTTGGCAGCCTCAGCCATGCGGGGACTCAGGACTTTGATTTCTGAAATTCTGGAGCCGGGCAGAAGGGCCACCAGTTTCTCTCCGGGTTGAACCCCGAACTCACGCCGCAGGACGTCACGGTCCGGCAACTCCCGGCGGGATTCCAAAAGGGGATGACCCACCCAGTCGGCATGACATCCCACTGATCTCAATCGCTCTTCGGACCACTGAAATGGCGTCGCAACCCGAGTGGCCATTGAAGCAAATTGCAGACCAGCCGCTCCACTCCGCTGCCAGGAACGCGGTGGAAAATAGTAGAGAATCGGTGTGCGCTGACCGGTAAAAAATTTGAGCTGACGGCAGTTAAAGCCGCCCCAATCACACAGCACCACCACATCCACAGGATTCCGGCGAACGTACCGCCTCATTTTAAATGACAGCCACCTGGCGCGAAAATAAATCAGCACCACCGAGCACAAACCAATGGCACTGCAGTTGGTCGTGTCACCAACCCATGTACCGCCCGTGCGCCGAACAACCTCGCCGAGCCTCCGGCCACCAAGCGCATGCAACCTCCACTCAGGATGTGACTCGGCAAGCCTCTCTGCCAGTTTGGCCGAATAGGCATCACCCGACAGGTCCCCTGCAATAAACATTACAGACCGGCATCGATTGGTGGTTGTCATCACGGAAAATCGGAATCTTTACAGACCATCACCCGATTCACCAAAACATTTTCGAAAACCAAAGTGATGACATGCCAATGTCACCGGCACCGCCAACCCCGCAGCAAAGAGCAAATCCCTGAGGTTATGATATCCCAACACCACAATCAGCACCCCATAGCCAATGACAAATGGAATGGAAAACGCGAGCGATCTCCGGTCCAGGAGAAAGAAGGATGTTGCCACGGTTAAAAGAAATGCCATGTGACCGCTCACAAAGTCCCCATGTTCCGGCCACAGCTGGAACCATTGGTGCACGTGGGAAAGCAGATAGGTGAGGAAAAGTGCACACAAAAATCGAAACAGAAACACACGGGCCAGCTTGCCATGCCCCATTTTTGCGTGAAGCACGATGAGAAATGCCACAAGAATAATGGGATTGCAGGAGTCCGCCACCAAATCCAGAAGTTCATGGT
>JBGSVX010000045.1:0-2449 GCA_041752795.1 Terrimicrobiaceae bacterium | reverse complement strand
ATATCCGATAGGACGCAAAGCGTCAAAGGAGGACCTGAAAAGCATACATCTTGAACCCAACAAATTTCACGGTGAATGGAATTATAAAATAATACCATCTTAAATGTCCGTAATTGGCAAGTTTATTTATTTACACCGCCTAAGCTGACTTTTCTCCATACACTCAGGCTCAGAATGGGTCGTGATGCTGTTGGCACGGCGGGAGACTTTCTCTCGAATTGGTGGGTTCTGGATAATCGGCCATCCTGACGAATTCATCCCAGGCGTCCGTGCGCCAATACTCCCACCCGGCGGTCGGAAGTGGCTTCACAAGACGGTACGATACGAAATGATCCCTCGCATTCACCATCCGTGGACCGTCTGGAAATACAGCGACAAACACCGGCTCGATCGTGTGCAGGATCGCTTCCGCAGGGCCGTCGGGCGAACCCAATGGGATATACTCCGGGATGAAGGTTTGATTGGTGGAGATTTGCTTGATCAATGCCGGGCAAGGCGGAAAGTGACTGTGATACTCGCGACATCCGATCAGCAGGTTAATTGCAGCCTCGCTGAAATTACACTTCTCGGGGAAAATTTCCACACAGTCCGCGCTCTTGCTCCACTCTACATAGCGAAGTGAGAATCGCGAACCCCTTTTTGCCCGACAATGCGCCAACGTGAGCGATTCCACATCCACCGCCCACCATTCCAGGACCAACGCCTTTGGATCCAGCCGCTTCTTTTCGTAGAGAATCATGTCACGTGTTCTTTCACCCGCCAGTGGGTACTCCTGGCGCTCTCAAAAACGGTCAGGCACCTCCCCTGCGGAACACAAAAGACAGAATCCACAAGATCAGGAACACAAAGAAGAGAATTTTGGCAATTCCGGCTGCGGTTCCGGCGATTCCACCAAATCCGAACAACGCTGCAATCAGTGCAACGACAAGAAATATTGAGGTCCAGTGTAACATGGTTTGATTGGGGCAGGGTTTTTCGATGACGGTTCAGGCAATGGTGTGGAGGGATTCGAGTGCGGAGATGTGTCTATTGACAGCTGGCAGCAGCCTGTCCCTGATCATGGTTTTGCAATCGGCCATGACGTCTTCGTTCACCAGCGCATCTTCGTAATCAGAACGACCCGCTTCTTCACCTCGTTGGAGTGACTCAACTGCCGACCCCGCCCCGAAGAGGTTGGCAGTGCCTTGGACAGCCTTGGCAAACACTCCCCAGCTACCCGAATCCGTCTCGGGCTCGCCGCCCATATCGGTGACATTTTCCCTCAGCAACTGCGCCGAGGCGATGTGTTCGTCGCGAATTTGGCGGAGCTTGTGGACTGCCGGCGAGTCACCGTGTTTCCGAATTGCCTTCGCGTAGGTCTCGACAGCGGAAAGCTCCCCACGCAAGAGACTGTTGCAGACTTTAATACACGCGTCGTTGATTGAGTTCATAATTGTGAAATTCGATTGTTTGGCTATTTCAAATTCCTCTTCGCAGAATGGATGCCAACCGCGATTTTGACCAGACGACTGCTCTGCTGCACATCCGGAGGGACCAACCCATTCATTTAGCAACGAATTTGTGTCCTCTGAGTGCATATTGCAATCCGCTCGCCGGGCAATCGTTGCCGCGCGCGCAGCCCTTCTGCCTCGGGAAAAACCAGTTTTCTACCGGCAGCAGTTCCCAATGCCGGTCCTGCTACAAACCATCCGCAGAATCTCGGGGGTATAACTGACCCAACCTTTGGCGTCACTATGTTTCTGCACCATTGAATGCAAGGTAGGGAAAACTTTCCCTGACTTGTTCATCCAAGCCCGTCTCATCGTCACATCGCGGGCGGTCCCGGATCAACGTGAAAACCTTCAGCCAGTGGAGTTCGGATGGTTCAGGAGGCTGAAGTGTTTCAAGCAGGTGGATCGCCTCGTCCAAATTGCCATTCCTTGCTGCCTTCATTGCCTTCGAAAAAGGATTCGTTCCGGGAAACAGGACGAATTCGACCATCCGCCTCACCTCCGCAGGCCTCACCGGCTTAATCAGGAAATCCACAACGCCAAAGCGGAGCGCCCGCAATGTGGCATTCGGGCGGTGCATGGCCGTGCACAAAACGATTGGAGTTTGATCCCCCCTGGTCCGCAACCTTTCGATTACATCAATTCCGTCGATGCCGGGCATCCTTAATTCGAGGATCACGAGGTCATAAGCCGCATCTCCCATTCGATCCAATGTTTCCTGCCCCGTTGCCGCCACATCCACCAGCATCGAGGGATTTGCCAAGGCGTAGGAGAATCCAAGACGGAGTGTCGGCTCGTTTTGGACCACCAGCACCTTTCGCTGATCAAGCTGTTCGGGCCTGACGTCATTTTCATGCAATAGGGACATCAATGAAAAATTCAGTTAAACCATACGTCCTGTCAAGGAGGCCGATCTTTCCTTCATGGGCAATCATAATATCTCTGGAAATGAACAAACC
>JBGSVX010000044.1:0-1565 GCA_041752795.1 Terrimicrobiaceae bacterium | reverse complement strand
AGATTGCCCATTTTGCGATGGACCATGACCTCACACTCAGAGACGCAGCGCTCCAACTCGGATTTGTGACAGCAGAGGAATTTGACCGCGTCGTCGATCCCAAAAAGATGGTCCGCCCATATGTTGCGACCGCATAAGATTATGAACACACCAAACGAAGGATTAAACGTGCTGCGTGACCCCCGGCGGAACCGCGGAAGTGCATTCACGGCAGCCGAACGTCAGAGCCTTGGAATCGAAGGATTGCTTCCCCCCGGCGTGGACGCCTTGGATATTCAGATCGGTCGGGTTCACACGCAGATGGATGATCTGGGAACCCCATTTCAAAAATACCAGTTCCTCACCGACTTGCAGACCCGCAATGAGACACTGTTTTATGCGGTGTTGATGTCCGATCCGGCGACGTACATGCCGCTCGTTTACACCCCGACCGTTGGCGAAGCCTGTCAGAAGTTTGACCACTTTTTCCGATCCTCGCGCGGTCTGTATCTGCCAATCACCGCCAAGGGCCGCATCAAAGAAATCCTGTCCCAGTGGCCGGAAAAAGATGTGCGCTTTATTGTGGTCACCGACGGAGAACGCATCCTCGGTCTTGGAGATCAGGGCGTTGGCGGCATGGGCATCCCCGTGGGCAAACTCTCGCTTTACACGGCCTGCGCCGGCGTGCCTCCCCGGCTGACCCTTCCAATCACCCTGGATGTGGGAACCAACAATCAGGCCCTGCTCGATGATCCCCTCTACCTGGGGCTTCGTCAGCATCGGGTTCGCGGGGCGGAATACGATGCCTTCATTGATGAATATGTGCAGGCCGTGCAGGACCTTTTCCCAAAATGTTGCATCCAGTGGGAAGACTTTGCGAATTTTCATGCCGTGCCAATTCTCGAGCGTTATCGCAACAAGATCTGCACTTATAATGATGACATCCAAGGCACGGCCGCCGTCGCGCTGGCAGGCATCTTTGGCGGACTCAAAATCTCGAAAGAAAAGCTCACGGATCAGCGCTTCCTGTTCCTTGGCGGCGGGTCAGCCGCCACAGGCATCGCGGAACTGATCAGTGAAGCCATGGCTCTTGAGGGATTGCCGCTCGGGGAAGCCCGGACGCATTCGTGGCTCTTTGACGTGAATGGCCTTCTGGTCTCATCCCGCACGGATCTGGCCGACTTCCAAAAACCCTTTGCCCATGAGCACGCACCGGTCTCATCATTTGTTGAAGCCATCAAAGACCTCCGCCCCACATGCATCATCGGCGTGAGCACGGTTCCCAAGCTGTTCAATCAGGAGGTCATTGAAACCATGGCCGCCATCAATGAACGCCCAATTATTTTCCCGTATTCGAATCCAACATCCCGCTCGGAATGCACGGCGGAGGAGGCTTACAAGTGGTCGGAAGGACGCGCCATTTTTGCGAGTGGAAGCCCCTTTGACCCTGTGGAATACGGCGGAAAAAAGTTTATCCCGGGTCAGGGAAACAATGTGTATATTTTTCCTGCGATGGGCATGGCCGTGCTGGCCACCGAGTCGTCACGCGTTCCAGAAGAACTTTTCATCACCGCCGCCAAAGCCGT
>JBGSVX010000043.1:0-2075 GCA_041752795.1 Terrimicrobiaceae bacterium | reverse complement strand
GCCGATGAACTCGTCGCCAAGAGTGTCTGGATTGTCGGTGGGGATGGATGGGCCTATGACATCGGATTCGGCGGATTGGATCATGTGATGTCCCTCGGAGAAAATGTGAACATCCTCGTCCTCGATACCGAAGTGTATTCTAATACCGGCGGCCAAGCCTCGAAGTCCACCCAACTGGGAGCCGTCGCCAAATTTGCCGCTCAAGGCAAATCCCGCTCCAAAAAAGATCTCGGCATGCATGCCATGAGTTATGGGGATGTTTTTGTGGCCCGTGTGGCCCTCGGTGCCAAAGACTCCCAAACTGTGAAGGCCTTCGCCGAGGCAGAAGCCTATCCGGGCACGTCCCTGATCATTGCCTACAGTCATTGCATCGCCCATGGGTTCAACCTCTCCCAGGGGCTTGAACATCAGAAGATGGCCGTGGATACCGGCTACTGGCCGATCTATCGCTTCGACCCAAGACGCCGGAACTCGGGCCTGAACCCTCTGGTTCTTGACTCGCCAGCTCCCAAGCAACCTCTGGTCCGCTTCACGGAAAATGAAATCCGCTACCGGTCGCTGCACGCGACCTCACCGGACCGTGCCAAAGCCCTCGGAGAGCAGGCCCAAAGTGAGATCACATCCCGCTATGAGGGCCTCCGCAGGATGGCCGAACAGCAGGCCACCACACCCGTCGAGACCCCTTCAGAAACTTGAACCACGTCACACCATGAAATCCGAACTCCAACTCACAACAACCTACCTGGGCCTGAAAATCCGCTCGCCCTTCGTGGTAGGAGCCTCCCCGCTTACGGAAAACACGGAGACTCTCGTCCACCTCCAGGAGGCCGGAGCAGGCGCGGTGGTCATGCACTCGCTTTTTGAAGAGCAACTCACGCGGGAATCTGCAGCGACCTCTTCGCTCATTGAGGCCTCCGCGGATTCCTATGGCGAAGCCCTCAGCTTTTTCCCCGCCGCGAGCGACTACGCGCTCGGCCCCGATGAATACCTCAAGCAGATCGCAGAATTGAAAGGTGCCCTCACGATCCCGGTGGTGGCCTCTTTGAATGGTTGCACAACCGGCGGCTGGGTGGCCCATGCAGAGCTCATGGAACAAGCCGGAGCGGATGCCATCGAACTGAATATTTATGAACTGGTGACCGACCTCGAATCCTCAGCAGAGGACGTGGAAAAACGACTCCTGGAAATTGTGATCTCCGTGAAAGAACGGGTCACGATTCCACTCTGCGTGAAACTGTCCCCATTTTACACGGCCCTGCCATCAGTCGTTCGCAGAGTGCAACTTTGCGGAGCAGCTGGCGTCGTGCTTTTCAACCGCTTCTACCAACCGGACCTCAACATCGAGGAACTGACCGTCGAACCAAGGCTGTTTCTGTCAACTTCCTCCGAGTTGCTCCTCCGTCTGCGTTGGCTCGCCATCCTTTACGGCAAACTTCCTCTCTCCCTGATCCTCGGCGGTGGAGTTCACAAGTCCACGGATGCGGTCAAAGGAATCATGGCCGGAGCGGATGCCATCCAAATTGTTTCCGCAGTCCTACGAAATGGCAACGGAGCCTTCCTGTCCCTCGTCGAGGGTTTCAAGGCCTGGATGGATGAACACGAATACGAGACGGTGGATCAAATGCGCGGAGTCCTCAGCCACCAGAATTGTCCGGACCCCTCCGAATTCGAACGCGCAAATTACTTGAGAACTCTCCAGCTCTGGAAAGCCTGAAAGCCCCACCATGACCTGATCCACGGACCTCAACCTGTGGAAAAGTAATCTCGCAAGTCTCCTGAATAACGCCCCGACCCCATCGGCTGCTTATTCTGCCCAGATGACAAAAAACTACTCCATGGCCTGACCGATACCATTCTCGCGTTCGCGTCCATGTTGATTCACCAAGGATCGATTCCTGCAACCTGGAAAATCAGAAAGTTTACAGGCTCCGGTTTACAGTTTTCAGCCCGCGAAAGCCGCGAAAAAAAACAGAGCGCCCGCCCGCAGCGCTTCGCGCAGCTATCCTAACTTCCCCCTAATTTTTTTATAAGTCGTTGAAAATCAATGAATATGCCCAAAAATGTAGCAAGTAATA
>JBGSVX010000042.1:0-2807 GCA_041752795.1 Terrimicrobiaceae bacterium | reverse complement strand
TTGATTCGTGAAGCGCAGGCTGAGCCGTTGGTGATTTTAAATCGCAATGTGCCCGTGGCAGCTCTCATAGGAATTGACCGTTGGCGGGAGTCCGAGGAACTCAGGAAACAGGCTGCCCGCCCCACAATGAATGAACTCCTTGATGATCTTTGCGCGCTTCAAGACGAGGGGGAAATGATGATTCCCGAACGAGGAAATCGTTCGCTTCCGGCATTTTTGGAGGAAGGCGAATTGCCGTGAAGTGGCTGATTGACACGAATATCATTAGCGAGTGGATGCGTCGGGAGCCCTCCACCTCAGTGCTTGAGTGGGGGCGTAAACAATCCGGATTTTTTATCAGCGTCATCACGATTGAGGAGGTTTATTGCGGCCTTTCTCACAGGCAACTTCCTAAAAAGCGTGCTTGGTTTGAAGCATTCCTTGAAGCCCGCTGCAAGGTTGTTGGCATCAGTCTGCCTGTGGCTCAAAAATCCGGTGAATGGAGGGGCAGCTTCCTCGCCCGCGGGATCGCACGATCTCAGGCTGACCTTCTGATCGCCGGCACGGCTTGGGAACTCGGGGTCACTCTTGTGACCAGAAACTCGGCAGATTTTGAGGGATGCGGGATTCCGCTTTTGAATCCCTTTTGAGCTACATCCCGGCATCCACCTTTTTAGGGCCTTGATCCAATGTGGCATTGGCATCTTGCCAATGATCCAAAAAATTCCCAGAGGTGGTACCAATCCAAAAATGAAACCAAAAAAACCTGAAAAACCTGGAGGGGGCAGGACAGTTTTTGTCCACTAAATCGGTTGTTCTCTTCCCCATGTTGATTCAAAAACCGCAACAACCTGCGCTTGATCTGATGTCAGGGATTCTGAGGCGGACTCATCCTAAGGGGTGAGGACGAGGAGGGAATTCCCGCGCTTTTGAAATGAACGCCGACTCATAGATACAAAAGTTTTCCTTGCCTTAGAGGTGTGATTCAACCTGAGCTTCCGCCGTGAGCCTGCCAATCGCGACCGAAGTGTTTTCGGATTTCAGCAGATTTTGGAATTCGAAAATGCTGAGAATCCTATGGGCGGGGAAGTGGGGTGTGTTCAGGTCAAAAGTCCGCCGCCATCCACATCCAGGGTGACTCCGGTGATGAAAGGGTTCGTCATGAGCATGAGGGTTGCCTCCGCAATATCGGCGGGAGTGCCGACTCGCCCGACCGGAAGATTTTTTGCGATTGAGGCAAACATACCCTCGCGGGCAGCCTCCGGCATTCCGAGATAGGCGCCGGTATCGCGTGTCATGCCGGGAGAAAGCGTGTTGACGCGCACCGGTGAGAGGTCGCGGGCCAGGGCTCGGCCGAGGGCCTCGATGGCGGCATTCACTGGGGCGAGGATGCTGTCATTGTGCCCGGGCCTTCGGGAAAGGATACCGGAGAAGAGGGTGATGGATCCGGCGGGCTGGATCCTTGCATGTTTGGCGCAAAGATAGGGGCCGAAGAATTTGCTGCGAAAGGTGAACTCGGCATCCGCGAGCGGGAGTTCCGCGAGAGTTCCGGTCTTGACCGCACTGCCGCTGACCACGAGGTGATCCAAGGTGCCTGTCGAGGCGAAAAACTCACGAACCGAGTCCTCGCTCGTAGAATCCACCACGCGTCCCTCACAGCCGATTGCGGCTGCTGCTGCGCTGACCTTCTCCTGCGAGCGGCTGCCGACAATGACGCGTGCACCACGCTCTGCGGCGAGCTTTGCAATGGCAAGACCCATTCCCGAAGTGCCTCCAATGATAGCTACAACTTGGTTTTTCATGATTTGTTTTGTTTACGAAACTCGGTGGTCAACTTTCCAGCAAACCCCCAATTTTCAAGCTCGATTTCATCAATGATAATATGGGTGTGCTCGGGGTTTTTGCCGAGGACGCGTTGAAGGGTATCCGTCATCTCCGCAACGATCTGCGCTTTTTGCGCAGCGGTGACTCCGTCCTTGGTTAGGCGAACATTAATGTAGGGCATGAGCTTCCTCGATCTGTTGCTTCAAATGGGGATTTTCATGATCTATTCGAGATCGTTGGTCAGGACGATGCGGTAGCGGGCCTTTCCGGAACGGAGATGCTCGAGGGCCTCGTTGGCGCGCGACATCGGGAACGTCTCCGTGGTTGGCGCGATGTTGTGGCGTGCGCAGAATTCGAGCATGGTATCCGTTGTGGAGGGACTGCCGAGCGGCGAGCCCGAGAGGGATTTCTGACCGAGGATCATTGGGAACGCGGCCACTGCGAGTGGCTGCGGAACGGCCCCGACTGTGTGCAGTCGGCCTTTTGGCTTGAGCGCGGCAAGGTAGCCGTTCCAATCGAGGTCCGCGTTGGCCGTGTTCAGGATGAAGTCAAAGCGGCCTGCGGCTTTGGCGAGTTCGTCCGGATTGCGTGAGTTCAGCGTCTGGTGGGCACCGAGCAGGAGTGCCTCCTCCCGCTTCGAATCGCTGCTCGTGAACGCAGTGACGTCGCACCCCCAGGCGCGAAGAAACTTCAACGCGAGGTGTCCGAGTCCGCCGATGCCGATGACGGCAACCCGGTCGGTGGGGCGGATTCCGAATTGGGTCAGAGGGTTGAACACGGTGATCCCTCCGCAGAGCAACGGACCCGCGGTTCCTGGATCAAGGGCTTTTGGCAGCGGACTCACCCAGGTCCAATGAGCACGGACGCGCGTGGCAAACGCACCATGGCGTCCAAGGATCGTGCCTTCGGCGGAGAGGCAGAGGTTTTGGTTTCCCGAGAGGCACTCGCCGCAGGCTCCGCAACTGCTGGAGAACCAGCCGAGCCCGACGCGATCGCCGATTTTC
>JBGSVX010000041.1:0-5359 GCA_041752795.1 Terrimicrobiaceae bacterium | reverse complement strand
GTTTTGAAATCGCGCACTCAGCTGGCCTCGGATCAAACGCACCTCATCCACGATGGGATCTTGAAAGCGCTCACATGTTTTAGAGTGACTCAGGTGTGCAGATAACCGGGAGGTCGTAGCCATAGGTTTTTACGTATCTTGCAAGTTGCCTGATGATTTGTGCGTTTGCGATGTGTTTGCAATTCCATGTGAGAAGATAGTCAATCCTCGACACTGTTGCCACAGAAATGTGAAGTGCGTCACGAACCTCTTCTGGCGGAATAAGTCCACGATTTTGAATTGCTTGGGCAAGATCGACAGCAGATTGCGTAATCTCCAGCGCAGATAATTTCGAGGCATGCCGCATCCTGTTCTTCGCGTGCTCTGCATCGCCAGCAGATATTTCATCGAGAACAATTTGTGATAGGACGAGGTCAAATTTTGACCGGGAAAAATCCCACCACTCTCTGGTCATTTCTTGCCTCCCCGCAACGATGATATCCCTGCTCGGCCGTGAGACCAAGTAGCTCAGAATTGTCGTCTCAATGTAGACCGTTGGTTTCATTTTTTGTGCCTCTTGGCGGCGAGTTTACGCGACTTGACCAAGCCAGGCGAGGTGGCTTCTCCTGAAGTCATCCTTGGGACCCAATGAAGATTGCCCGCTGGTTGTTATCCACCCCGTGGATAATGCATCCCTGTTTGGCAAGGAATAATGCGACTTCGGAGCCGATGAGTCCGGAGGAGCCAGTGATGAGGATTTTCATATAGCCGCAAAAAAGCGCAGAAAACGCAAAAGGGGGGTAGGGGCATGAAAGGATGAAGGTTGACCCGCCCGCAACGCTGGAGCGTAGCGACTGCGGGCGCGGAGGCAGAAGGATGAGGGAAAACAGAAAAACCCAGATTCTGAAAAGCCGAAAGGGGCGCGGACCTGGGGGAGGTTCGGATAGACTGTCCATAGGACACCGCCCACAGGGCGACCTGAGCGGGAGCAAAGGAGTCAATCCCCGGCTCGGGGTTGGTAGTCGAGAGCGGAATCTAATAAATCCCATCCCAAACCGGTGGATCTTTTGGCTCTGGCATCCAAATAGTCGCCCTGCAATACCTCTGACGCGGAAGTGAGCAGCACGGTGGAAACATACCTTTCCAAGGTGACGCCCGCTTTTGCGGCTGCTTTTGCAACGGCCTCCACAACCGCTTCAGGACACTCGATGCTCATGTGATATATTTTGCAGCAAATTCCATCGGCGTCAAGACCCTCACTCCGAGCAGTTCGACGGGTTCGAAATCCCTTGTGTTAAATGTGATTACACAATCCACCTTGGAAAACAGTGCCAACTCAATGACGGCATCGTCATCCGGATCCCGTGAAATCGGTCTTTTGCGAGGAATGGATCGGTGACGGATTCCCTCGCTGATAAAATCATCCAAAAACTCCCGAATCCTCCTTCGAGGGAACTTATCTGGCGGAAGTTCTCGCATCAGCACCTCCTCATACTCAAAAACCAGCGGAGCAGAAAGATGGTAATGCCAGTTGGCCTGGTTGCGGCGGATCTGCTGCAAAATTTGGTGGGATCGCCCGCTTCTCGAGAGAAATGCGGCAACGAGGACATTCGTATCGATCACAATGTTCACCATGAGTGGTATGAGCAGTAAAGGCCTGAAGGGGATTCGCAAGGGGCGCGATGACTAATGGAGAGCCCGGTCGTTTTGGCTTCGCCAAATCCGCTGCAATTGGATGTTGGATACTGAATTTTGAATGGGAAGAAAAAGCGGAAAGCTTACGGAATTCCAATACTGTCTCTTATCACCTTCTCTGCTTCGTTAAATATCCGAGCCGCGTATTTTAGTGATTGCTCGGCTGCAGCTTCGGTTGGTTGGTCACACTCGCCAGGATATCGAAACTCCGTGCCCATGGGCGTCAAAAACTCGGCTTCCTTCAATAACACCTGCAGATCGAGTGACTGCCGAAGAATCTCAATGAGTCGGACGAGATCATGGTTTTTTGGTGGGGTAACTCCTGAGAGACATAGGAGTGCCTTGAGAGCTTTCTCGGCTGCCTGCTGGCAATGGTAAACAGCCCCGGCGCGGAACGTTTCTCCGGAACTCAGCCCGAGCTCAGCGTAAGCCAGATCGCTTGCCGCTTTCCGATGCCAACTCCGCACGATTTCCTCACGCTCTGGATTCATGGATGAGCTTCCCTTCCTTGACCACAGCGTTTGCCAAGGATACCCCTGATCGAAGCTGTCTGGACCATTCCTCCGAAGTCAGCACGATGATGTCAAAAGAGGCATTCAGGCCGCGTAAGAGGTGCCGGGCTTGTTTGGAGCGCAGATGTCCTGGCTCATTTGAGTGGGACACAACCGTAAGGAGGTCATAGTCGCTGTCTGGTTCGGCGTCTTGTCTTGCTCGTGATCCAAAAAGGTAAATCCGCAGCGTGTTGAGTCCCCCTGCCAATCGGCGAACAACTTCCTCCAGCAGTCCTGGCGAGGAATCATGAAATGTGGCCATCACGGGTGATTCGTTCGAAAGCATGGGGAAGAAAATACTCCGTGCGTGTGATGGAGGCAAACCTGAAAGCGGAAATTGGAAGATCGTAGACCGAAGAGTTCTTTGATCGTTGTTTTGAGACAGGATTAACTGGATTTACAGAAATGAAGGAAAGGATTTGGCCGCAAAAAGGCGCAGAAGACGCAAAGCGGAAGCGTGAAGCGTAACGGGTGGCGGGAGGAAAAATGACGGATGGCCAGGCTTACAAAAGCGGAAGAGGAACTAAGCCGCAGCGGGAGACATGGTTGCAGGGTAGTGCCCCATAACCGCATCAGCAACCCAGATGTCCTCATCCAGCTCCTCCCAGCGAAGCGCTCTTCCACCGACACGAAGCTTTACCGAAGCGAGTTGCTTCACCGAGGCTGAAGCAAGCCTGGGATAGAAATGTACTGGGAACGAGTGTGTAGAGCCATCGAGGAGACGAAGCCACACCTGACCACTTCGTGCGCTGACTTCCGTGGCAACAAATTCAGGGCTGTTCATGGAATTTGTTCCAAGCATGGATGAGAATATCCTCGTTTTTTCGGATGATGCCAAGGATTTTGGGCATCTCATGTGGCGCGAGTCCGTAGTTTTTTGAGAGACTCACCGGAACAAGCCAAAATTTTGCCTCGAAATCATCACGAGCAACATGGATGTGGGGAGGCTCTCCAGATTCCCGTGAATAAAAATGGAACCTATATGGTCCTTTACGAAAAATTGTTGGCATCAGTCGAGGTGACCTTTCGGGGAAAGGCTACTGCAGAAAAGTAAAGCGTGGCGAACAGCCGGAAGGGGGGTGCGCCGGAGGCGCGATGTGCAATTTTGGATTTTGGATGCTGAATTTTGAATTCCCTGAGTTCTGGCCGCAAAAAGGGGCAGAAGATGTGAAGCGTAACGAGTAGCGGGTGTCGGGTTGCAAATACCGAATGGCGAAGCGGTGCGACCGGATGGTGTCGATGACGATTTAGCGACCGGCTACGGAATCTGGAGTGAAGCCTCCGGGTAGCCACATGTCGGCTGGCAACCAGGTTTCTTTTCCGTCAAGGTGTCGGCAGACCACCACCCCTCCCTCGCATCCCGTTTCAAAAGCAACAATCGGACTCGGAGATTCAAAATCCCCATCCGGGATTTTTGCCAGTGGGATCGAAAGGTCCATGCCTGAGATCTCAGCATGGATTTCCCCGTCGCGTGGATTGAACCACACGTGCCGGACCGCCACGGAATCTGTCTCAAAGACCACGTTCATCGATTTCAGCTATAAACGAATCCAACGCCTTCCGCAAACCTTTCCCGATATGGGCCTCAAGTCCTCTGATTGGCCCATCTACGCGGTCGAAAACCCCGAGCTCGCGCCCGTTTTCGTAAACGTGAATATGCCTTCCATCGTGGTCCGACTGGGTAAACTGTAAAATGTAGCCGCCAATTTTTCTTCTCATCGCGGATTTCTTGTGCTTTACGAGATCGATTTTTGCTGAGAGGCCGAGGTTTCGGAAGATTTGCTGGCAGTCTTCCCAGGTCAGGCCGCTTCGCTGGCGAATAGTCCGGCTCTACGGGCTTTTCTCAGCAGGGCATCGAGTTGCCGACTCGCCTGCAGAATTTTGCCTTCCAGCAGAATGGAATCGGTCGCGACTTCCATTTCTTTTTGATCGCGGCATCTTATGCCGCCAAGGGCGTCTATGAAACCGACAATATCAGTCTGCCTTCCCTGAACCGACTTCATGTTCTGTGGATCAGGACAAGCCGTTTTAGTGCCGCAGGTAGTCTTTGAAATATTCTTGGCTATGTTCTTTCAGATTGGCACTGTCTCGCCAGGTATCTGGGACCATTGGATTTTATTTCTCCATTCCTGGGCCTCTTCAGGAGAAATCTCTCGACCTCCAAGCGCGATGATCCATTCATCGAGTTCCTTAATCGTTGCATCACTACGAATTTCAGGCACAAATCCCGCCCGCATTGCGGTTTCAGTGAGAGAAGAAGTTGGATTTTTGATATTCAATACCGGTAGGATTTGTCCGCAAAAAGGCGCGGAAGTTATGAAGAAACCGCTGCACGGGGGTCCGATCAAAGGACCGAACGCACAAATTCGACAATTGAGCATGCATAAAACAAGGCCTCCCGGGATGCCTCCGGCGGCGGCTCAAAAATATCGCCAGGGTAGCGGAATTGTGTGGCGAATGGTGTCAGAAACTGAGCTGCCTCCTGGAGGACTTGAAATCTTGGATCTTGTGTCATGCACTGGGCAAGAAGTTCTCCCAAATCATGGGTTTTTCTAAACTCAAGCTGCCTGGATGTCAGCCATCCTTTTAGTGATTTTTCAGCGCTCTGTTGGCAATGATAACATCCTGTGTCGTAGTGCGGCTCATCACCCTCGATCAGAATCTTTGCTGAGGCGAGGTCAGAGTCGGCTTTTGCGAGCCATGAGTCCACGACAGACTGGTATTCAGGCGTCAGCACTGACTGAAAAGGATTCCCTCTTTCTTTGCGATGTAAGGTAGGGTGTTAACCACATCCTTCTGCCTCAGCCATTCGGAACGGGTGAGAACAACAATGTCCTTAGGGAAACGGATTTCCTGCACAAGCGCATGGGCGCGCTGGGCGCGCTGGTAACCGGGAACGTTGGAATCCGAGACAACGGCGAGGAAATCCAAGTCACTGTCCGGGCTGGCGTCTCCGCGGGCTTGGGAGCCAAAAAGCCAGACTTCTTCTGCCGGTAAGCCGCGAAGTAGGCGATCCGCGATGGCTTTTGCTGACTCATCGATATTCATACACGAATTGTGATGGGAATGATGACAATGCACAAGCACATGATTGAGGGAGTGATGGGAGATCGAGGCGGGGGAAGCGCGATGAC
>JBGSVX010000040.1:0-4342 GCA_041752795.1 Terrimicrobiaceae bacterium | reverse complement strand
AACGATCCTCGCAAAGTCCTCAGCACATCATCTTCGAAGGGCCCCGATGCCGCATCCGCAAAGGACATCAAACAGAATGTTAAGAAAGATGAGGACGGCTTCACCTACATCGAAAACATACCCATGGTGGATCAGGGGCAGAAGGGATATTGCGTGGTGGCCTCCGTGGAACGCGTGATGCGGTATTTCGGAGCCGAGGTCGATCAACATGAACTTGCCCAAATCGCCAATACCAAAACCGATGGCGGAACGAGCCCGTCCGCCATGGTCGATTCCCTCAAAAAATTGACCATGCGCCTCGGGGTAAAAGTAAAAGAAGTTTACCCGTTCGATTTTTCGGATTTTTTGAAAATGGTGGAAGATTACAACCGTCAGGCCAAACGCGAGAAACTTCCGCCCGTTCAAATGGGCTCCCGCGTGGTGGATATTGAAGACTGCTATCGTCAGATGAACGTCGATATTTTAAAAAGTCTGAGGCTGAAAAAAATTGCAGATTTCGGGAAGTTTCAGCGGGACATCCAGCGCAGCATTGATGATGGCATCCCGCTCCTTTGGTCTGTCAAACTCGGTTTGGTGTCGGAAGCAGGAATTCCCCAAACTGCAGGCGGCCACATGCGCTTGATCACCGGCTATAACCCCACCACCAAGGACCTGATCTACTCAGACTCCTGGGGAATGGGCCCCGAAAAGAAAAAAATGTCCATGGAAGATGCGTGGGTGATCACCACAAGCATCGCCGTGATTCAACCGACAGGAACCTGACCCATGGCTGAGAAAAAACGCATCTTGATATTGTCGGCCTCCGTGGGGTCGGGTCATGTAAAAGCCGCCGATGCCCTTGCGCGAGCCTTTCGAAGCCGGGAGGATGTGGAGGAAGTGTTCTCGGATGATTCCTTGGACCATACCAATGTGCTTCACAAACAACTCTACTCCTCGGTTTACAAACGCCTGTCGGCCTTGCTTCCCGAGTTTTTGGGGTGGTGGTATGAAACAAGTGACGACCCATGGGTCTCGGATAAAGGGCGCCTCATCTTTGATCTTCCCCAAGCACTTCCGCTCATCAATCTGCTCAAAGACTTCAAGCCCGATGCGGTCATTTGCACGCATTTCATGCCAGCAGGCATTGTCTCCTACCTGATTGGTGCCGGCAAATTGGATACCCAATTGGGGGTCGTCATCACCGATTTTCATTTCCATGCGTTTTGGATCACGCGCGCCTTCCATTGGTATTTTGTTGCCCAGGAGGAAGACAAAATTCACATGGAGGGACTCGGTTTGCCAAAGGACCGGATTCATGTGACCGGCATCCCGGTTGAACCCGAGTTTTCCCTGAACGTGGACAAAGCCGCAGTGTTGGCAAAATATGATTTGTCAGCGGATCGACCAACCCTGCTTGTGGCGGCCGGGACTCTGGGCCTGAGCCCCGCCGTGGCCGTCGTGAAGCGATTGTTGGAATTGGACCGTGATTTTCAGGCCATCGTTCTTTGCGGAAAAAATGAGGAATTGCGAGCCGATGTGGAACGCCTGGTTGAGGGCAAGAAGGAGCGTTTCCGCGTGGTGGGTTTCACGACGGACATGCCAGAACTTATGGCTTCCGCCTCACTTCTGCTGAGCAAACCCGGAGGCATGACCACCGCCGAGGCTCTTGCAAGGGGGCTGCCGATGGTGATCCTTGATCCCATTGGCGGGCAGGAGGAGCGCAATGCCGATGTGCTTCTTGAAAATGGTGCTGCCGTGAAATGCACCGAGGTCACCGTATTAAATCACAAGGTGGCCAGACTTCTGGATGATCCCGCGCGGCTTGCGCTGATGTCAGAAAATGCCCGGCGATTGGGACGCCCGTCTGCTGCTGCGGATATTGCCAATATTGTGACAACCTCCCCGGTTTCCAAACCGGCTCTGATATCCCGGAAGAAGGAGAAGGTTCTCCGCAAACGATTTGAAGAGCAGGGATGAATAAAGGATTTCTTTGGGGGGTTGCCAGTTCCGGCTACCAGTGTGAAGGCGGTTACAATGGCCCCGGCGAGCCCCACAACAATTGGGCCGAAGCCGAGCACACCGGCGATGTGATGACCACCGGGTCATCCGCCAGTTTCTGGAGCCGCTACGCCGGGGATTTTGAATTATGCCGCAAGATGGGGCTCACGACATTTCGCCTGAGCATCGAATGGCCACGTGTCCAGCCATCCCATTCCTGCGAACCGGGCGATCCTCCGCCATTTGATGATGAGGCCATCGCTCATTATGCGGCAATCCTTGCCAATTGCCGCCAGCATGGATTGGAACCGGTGGTCACCCTGCAGCATTTCACCCATCCGGCCTGGCTGGGCAAAGACGCATGGCTGCGGGATGACACGCCAGCATTGTTTGAAATCTTCACGGCAAAAGTTGTTCGTGACATCAACTCCTTGCTCATCAGCAAACATGGAGAGCGTCCGTTGAAGTGGTTTGTGACCCTCAATGAGCCGAACATGCTTGTGCTCAATACCTATTTGAGCCGTCACTTTCCAGGCGGGCGGAACACCGGACTTGCTGTCGGAGTGGAGGCATACAACCGCCTCCTTGCAGCCCATGTGCGGGCCTACAATGCGATCCATGACCTCTATGAGTTGGAGCAGTGGTCATCCCCCATGGTGACCATGAACACGTTTTGCAGCGATGCGTATTGGTCCGAGCAAATGTTGCTCGATTTGCTGAGGTCCCGTGAACGTGATATCCCAAGGGAGCAAATTGGCGAGTATCTTGCGGAAGGAGCACACCGGCTGATGCAGGCCGTTCGGAAAGCGGACCTCCCATTTCACCTTGATCCCTTTGTTTGGATCGGACGCCTGTTTCATTTGGTCATGAACCGGGTCGCTCCACGTTTCGCCACCGGCGAAACGTATTCATTTTTTCTCAAAGAGCTGGCCCGCTCGCCACGAATCCGGGTGCTCGATTATTTGGGCATCGATTATTACGATCCCTTCACCGGCCACCTCTTCCGTCCTCCCTCGTTTCAGGACCTCGAATTCAAAACCTCCAATGTCACAAACCACCTCATGGCCGGGCTCTCGCGCAAATGGTGGGACTGGCATGTTTTGCCAGAGGGGCTTCACTTTTTTTGCAAATACTATCACCGGGAGTATCCGGATCTGGGAATTCTTATCGCGGAAAATGGCATGGCCATGCGTTGCAAAATGGACAATACCCTATGCTCAGCTCGCAAGGATCGGATCTCGCGCAGCGAATTCCTCAGGGCCCACATCTCTCAAATCAGGCGCCTTGTGAAGGAAGGCGTTCCCATGTTGGGTTATCTGCATTGGTCGATCACAGACAACTATGAGTGGGGATCTTACACCCCGCGCTTTGGGTTGTTTCACGTGGATTACCTGAATGATGCCCGCCGCAGCGCCACCGATCCCTTCGGCGACCAGCCTTCCGAGACCTACGCAAACCTCATCAAAGAAAACCAATAGGAAGTCGAATCAGGGCAGCGGCTCTTCAGTCACCGAAGGCTCTTCCGAAACAGATTCCGAAGCCTCATCGGTCACATTTTCTGGCAGATCAGATTCCACCTCCTCTACTGATGTCACTTCGGAGCTTTCCTCAACAGCTTCCGGTGTCGGTTCGGGAGTGGATTCCGGTTCAGGCACAACCTCTGCGGCCCCGGCAGCCACCGGAACTTCGGCCACTTCAGCTTTTGGCAACTCGATCTTTCTCAACTCTTGGGAGTTCGGAAGCTCGTCCAAATCTTTCAGGCCAAAATGTTCCATGAAAAATTGCGTCGTGTCATAGAGAAGTGGACGTCCGGGAATTTCCGCGCGCCCCGCAATGCGCACCAACCCGCGATCCATGAGCGTTTGCATGACCCCGTCCACTGCCACGCCGCGAACTGCTTCGATGTCTGCGCGGGTGATTGGCTGACGGTAGGCGATGATTGCCAACGTCTCGAGAGCGGGAGCGCTCAGGCGGGCCGGACGGTTCTCCGGATAAAGCTGACGAAGCCATGGGGCAAAATCCGCACGGGTGACCAGCTGCCATCCGGCGGCTGTTTCACGAACTTCGTAAGTCCGATTTTCCATGGCACAATCTGCTGCCAGGTCTGTGAGTGCTTCGCGCAGTGCCGGCTCCTTGGTTTTGGCATAAACCACCGCCGAGGGATCACCTGATTCGGCAGCCCCTTTTAATGATGCTGAAAGCTCTTTGGCGGACATTGGTTTCTGGGAGGCAAAAAGGATTGCTTCCAAAATGTGCTTGAGCTGTTTTGTCGCGGCAACCAAGGGGATCTCTTCGCTGGGTTCTTCGCTGGGTTCTTCGCTGGGTTCTGTGACCTCAGTGACCTCAGTGACCTCAGTGACCTCAG
>JBGSVX010000039.1:0-7136 GCA_041752795.1 Terrimicrobiaceae bacterium | reverse complement strand
GGGTCGCCGCAGCCACCAAATCCCAGGATGCGCCCTCTACGGAACTTGGTGTGCTCCGCCACTGGGTTTGAAGTTTCTCCAAAGTCGGGCGAATCGGTGGCAGTGACTGTTCTGCGGAACCGCTTGCCAACGTGAGAGGCGTGGGGAAATAAATTTCCACGGGCTCGAGGAAATCACCGCTCACCATTGCACCGACCAGAATGTCTGAGCCGGGCTTGGCATTGGAGGAAGCGGGATCAATCCTCTCAGGAAACCAGGATAACAATAAAACCATAGGCCCGAGAATGAGAGACAGAGGCACAAACGATGCGAGGAGCAGACGCATCTGGATTGGGCGCGCCAGCTTCAAGAGTTGAGTTTTTCTGGGAGAATCCGAAGGAAGTGTCGCCGCCACTGATTGCAGTCGGTTTGCCCTCCGCTTTGCTTCAACGAGACGACGGTTATCAGTAAGGAATCGTTGTCCTATCATGCACAAGGCGGCCAGGCCGACAGCCAGCACGGCTACTGTCAGTGGTCTCCCAATGGCCGGGATCAGTGGCCAAACAAGGTGTCCAACACTGCGAGCGATGGGTTTTTCAACCAAGCCGGCGGCAGGGCAAAGACAGCAACAAGATAAATTCCCCAAAGCCACAAAAACCAATTTCGCAGGCGGGCACCCCAGGCTTCCCGGAGCCCGGCAGGTGGCGGGGTGAGGCGAGCAGGGATGGTCGACGAAACGTCTGCCAGAAGTGAATCATCCGAGATTGATAGTGCCGGAGTTTTAGGGGTCTCGTTGAATTGTTTGCGGATGAGAGCGCCCATATTCGCATCGACGGTGATCAATTCGTCCTGCTTGAGAATCCGGGTGGCACCATCCAGAACTATGGCCGGCAAGCCCATCTCGCGTGCAACCACAGCACCATGGGAAAGGGTTCCCCCCCGCTCAATGACAAGGCCTGCTGCCCTCACAAAAAGCGGCGTCCAATTCGGATCTGTGCTTGGACAAACCAAAATGTATCCGACCCCCAAATCGCCGGCCTCGGCAGGGGAAACAACGATTTTTGTTGGACCGGAGGCCACCCCGCGGGAAATGGAAAAAGCATTGAGTCGGTCTCCGGATTCGTCAGAAACGGGCTCGCCCAGTGCCTGGATTGCTTCATGGACGATCATCGGCGGGAGAATCAATGAGGCCTCTATCTGGCGATCCGCCTTGCGCTTTTCGATCACCGAGACGGGCGCAAAGCCTGAGGCAACTGCTGCCCGCAACTCTGAAAGTGTGAGAAAAAATACATCCGCACCAAGATCGAGACGCCTCCCTGCTTCAAGGGCAAGATCGCGAAGCAAGTCGAAACCGAGCATGAGGAAGAATTTCCCGTCCTCACGGTATCGCACATAGCGTCGGGCAAGGGCGAGATGGGTGTGAAATGCCTCCACCTCACTCGGAGAAAGCGTCTTTTCGAGCTCCGAGACACGCGCCTGTGCCTGGGCGATGCGGGCCTCGTGCCGGGCAAGCGGGCTTTCGTCACCTGCCACATTCCGTGCTAACTCGGTGACCGCTTGGGGACGCTCACGCCAGCGTGGGGTCGCAAGGTCAAATTCTTCGGCAGCACGATGTCCAAATTCCTCGATCCATGACCCCACCGAGCGCTTCCCAGTTGTGATGTCATAGAGCCCCTGCGCCGCCCGCAATGTCGAATCCGGGACCATGGAAACCACCAGCGGGTTTATGATTTCATCGGGTTCATCATCCCAAAAGGCCTTCTCAGAAAATCTCCGCAACTGATCGAAAGCCATTGCTGTAAGCATGCTAGGCACCAACGATTGGGGGGCAAACTCATCCATCACGCGCTGCTCCCGCTCGCTCCAGCACGTGTTCCATTCTTCCGGCGTGAGCACCATCAAGTCGCGCTTTTTTTCGGAGGCAACCCATGCCGTGAAAGCAGGCACAATCTGCGTGTCGAATTGCGAGTCAAAATCTTTGGCGAGGCCAGTGAGACGCCGGTTCACGGATTGGAGTTTCCTGGCAATTTGAAACTGCCCCTGTCCATGTCCAGTCGGCACCGATGGAGGCCCCTGCGCTGCATCCGGGTTCTTTTTTAAAAGCTCGAGATCGTAGCGGAATGGCATTCCCTCAAAGAACATCTCGGGGGCACGCGTGAGGTCCATGTAGATCTGCCCGCCGATGAGGTCAAGGAATCCCTCAGACATGACGGAGGGAGAGGGATTAAAGCCAACTTCACGGTAAAGTGTCCCAAACCCTCCCGCTCCCGACATGAAGCGGCCCATCACACTCCATGTGAGCGGAGTGGGATGCGGGAGCGTCTCGGAGAGGTTATGACGAACCCACGGGCCTCGTCCGCTGAGAACAGCGCATTCAAGTTCCTCCCGTATTTCCGCCAGCAAATGGTTTCGCTGCAATAGCCCATCAAGCGTCGTAATTGCGCGGGATTGGAGTAAAAATACCTGATCACCCGCAATGGCCCACTCGGCATCTTGCTCGCTGCCGAAATGCTCAGAGAGTTTGGCACCCAATTTCCAAAGCTGATGGATCTCTCGGGAATTAAGGCAGAATTTGCCACGCAATGCGTCAGATGTCGCAGACGACTCCTCCGATCCGAAAACCAGTTGGGATTCTTTGCTGCCCAGCGTGGAGCGCAAGACACCACCAGTGCCTTTGTCGATCACAAAACTGTCGGGCTGAACAAGGCCTGACACCACCGATTCTCCGAGTCCATAACTCGCATCGACAACAATTTCTCCAGAGGATCCACTCTGGGGGTTTGTAGTAAAAAGAACGCTCGCCTTGTCGGCGCGAACGAGGGCTTGCACAACGACAGCCATTGCAACGGAATCGACGGGAATGTTATGCTCAGCGAGGTAGCTGCGGGTTCGATCAGAGTTGAGGCTTGCCCAACATTTTTCAACTGCCTCAAGAAGTGCGGCCTCGCCATGGATATTCAGGAATGTCTCGTATTGACCCGCCATGGAAGCATTGGCCATGTCCTCCGCGGTGGCTGAGGAGCGAACAGCCACATGCGGAGACCCCATCGCACGATAGGCAGCGATGACCGAATCCCGGATATCCGGAATCAAACCGCCCGGTGCGCACGCTCGATAGGAATCTGTCGTGATCGCAAATCCGGCGGGCACCTGAAACCCGGCGCGGATCAACCGTCCGAGGTTAAGAGCTTTGCCGCCGACAAGTGACACATCGGAGCATTCCGAAAGGGGAAGGGTCCAGCGCATCATCAAGGATTTGCCCCGGAAGTGTAGGCCCTGAGCCCTCCCGTTTCCGTGCCAATGAAGAGCGTTCCCCGAGCCACGAAAGGAGAACTGCTACAAAGCCCGAGTTCCCCCGGTCGATCAGGAGCATTGAGGTAGTGTTTCTCCACAATTGCTCCATTGGAGGGATCGATCACCGCCAGGTAGCCATTGGAACTCACGGCAAAGATGGCGCCATCGCTAAAAGCAGGACCACTCAGAATGGGCGAATTCCCGCTTATACGGTCTTCCAGTTTTTCCTGACGCCACAACACCTTGCCACTCTTGGCATCCAATGCCATCACTTCGCCGTTGCGCACGGGAATAATTGCTTTGCCATCCTTCACCGCAATGGAGGCCAACACGGTGTCTGGAAGGGGCGTCTTCCAGCGCACTTCGCCAGTTTTCTGGTCGAGGGCCATCACAACTCCCTCAGGATCTGGTGCCGAGAAAACAAAATCCCCTTTGCCACACCCAATTAAAACAAGATCGTCAGTCAGGGTGACGGCACCAACGGCCGGGAATGGTGTTTCTGTGCGCCAGACCAGGCGATCCAATCCCTTGGCGGCAAGTTCTTCTTCGGGGGCGATTCGCAATGCCAGCACGGCGTTGCCATTCACTCCACTACCAATGTAAGCGATGCCATCTTTGATTGCGGGGGAACTTTCCGGGTCGTTCACTTGGTACCGCCAAAGCTCTTTTCCGTCCGAAATGCGGACGGCGAAGACATATCCGGGATGCCCCCGTCCCGCAGGATCACCCTGGGGTTTTTTATCGGGCCCGATTTCCACAGAGCCCGCACCAACGACAACAATATCGCCCTCAATGGCCGGAGAGCTTTCGATGTGGATCGGGGTTTTCACAAGCCATCGTATTGCGCCGGTCTCGGTGTCCAAACAAATCAACTCGGCTCCCACATCCAAGTGCAGGCCCTGACCAATGATGAGGCTTTTTCCATCTGCGGTGATCGCCGGGGAACTGAAAAAGCCCGTGAAGCCTTCCTGAGTTTCCGGGATTCGAACGTCCTGTTGCCAGAGGAGTTGACCAGTGGTGGCATCCAGCTTAAAGATCGCGCCGATGGTGGCTGGCGGATCAATAAAACATGAAGCGCCATACACGGCATTTCCATGGACCACCGGGGACGATAGGTACATTGTCGAAGGCTCGGTGTATTCCCAGAGCGGAACAAGGTTTCGCGGAGCAGTCCCGCCGGCAAACCCGCTGCGCTGCGCGTTCATTCGGTAGATAACCGGGAGACCGTCGGAAGCCACCAACGCAGGTGGCGTGCCTTGCGCGACGATGGGCGGTTGAGTGAGGGGAATTGAGGGCGCCGTGCGGCTACGCCCTTCCTGGCGAATAATCTCCAATGCAACTTTCGACCAATCCGTATTGCCAACTCCGGAGGTTTCTCTGCTTTTGCCAACAGACGCAGCGGGCGGCTTTGTGAATTGACCGACAGCGAAAAAAATGACTCCGCCCAACACAAGGGCCACCAAGGGAACCCATGGTCGCTTACAAATGGCTTGATAAAGAAGCTTGGGTTTCAGCACGAGCGCAAGAACGCTGGCAAGTGCTCCCAAGATCGCGGGCAACAAGGCGGCTCCTGCGTTGATAAAAACCGGAACAACAGCAAGCGGGAGTTCTGCTATGAACATAGAGGCAAAAAGTCAGAGAAAAATCGGAGAGAAGGCACTGGTAGGGTCAAGGGGTTATTAAAGGACTACACGTTTTAAACGAGGGAAGGATCTTTTCAACGAGGGTCTGATTTTACAGGAAACACACCAACCAGAAAACAAAATAGACGTTGGGAAAATCGAAAAATTACAGCACCCCACAACGAAGGGTTCCCTATTTCTCCCGCCGGGCACATCTCCGACCACGCAGGTGACAAGGAAGAGACATGTCTGCAAAGTTCAAGAGCCTCGGCATTCTGTTTTGAATGCGCGTTGCGCCGCTTCACGTCCGGCAGCCTCTCCCATGGCGACAGCGTTGCCGGTGACGCGATAACTCGAATGTGCAATAAAATCGCCGCTGATGCAGCGCCCTGCGAGTAGCAAACCCTCAACATCTTTGGCGATCAAAGCTCGAAACGGTATGTCGTAAGGCTGAGAGCGAACACCCTCGTTGCCAAACCCCTGACCCTTTTGCGCCGCTTTCTCCGCATCAGGAGAATGCACGTCGACGGGAAAAGTGACTTCGCAAACGGCATCGTCGTGGCGGGTTCCATTGATCAAATCCTGCGCGGTTATTTGATAAATCCCATGGATCCGCCGTCCCTCACGCACCCCGATTTGTGCTCCGGTGCCGATGAGTTCAATGCCGCTCCAGACTCCTCCGGCGCGGCGCAGACTTTGCACCACGGCATATGTCTCCCCTCTTGCCCGGATTGTGGCCGCCGTGAGGTCGTCGGCATCCAGACCGCGGAGGCCGTAGATGTGATTGCACATGATGGCGAACAGTCCCTCACGGATATAAAAGAGATGCGGTGAGCCATAAGACGGCTTCGTGCCACCCGCTTCAATGGCTTCATAGAACTTCCGATTGCCACCTGCCGCTTCGAGACAAAACTCCTCCACCTCAATGCGCTGCAACCCACCAACCAATGCCATCAGTGTCATCGGTTGGCCCATTCCGTCTCCGGGGCGTCCATAGTCAAACCCGCACCCTGCCAATGCGGCGAGATCCCCATCGCCCGTCGCATCGATGAATTGATTTGCCATCCAGGCCTCCCGGCCCGATTTGCTCTCCGTCACCGCAAAACGAAGGCGGTTGGCATCGTCAAGCCCGGCAGCCACCACACGGGTGTGGAGACGCACACGCACCCCGGCCTCCACGCAGAGTTGATCCAAGGCAAGCTTCATCACCTCGGCATCGTAGGTGAAACAATCCTTAGCCCAAGGTCGGGGAGTTGGATCGCGCCAGAGGGTTCGGCCACCAAGGCATTCGAGGCGGGCTATCAATTCGGGCAGCAGCCCTTGTTTATTTGCCGTGTCAAGAACGTAGGAAAGAAGGCCGGCTGTCCACACGCCACCGAGGCAACCATTCAGTTCGATAAGCGCCGTGCTGGCTCCCGATCGTGCGGCGGTGATCGCGGCCGCTACCCCTGCCGGACCTCCCCCGCAAACGAGGACATCGCATTCGGCTACGACGCGAGTCTTGCGGGCTATTTCAGCATGAAACCGGGGAGACATATTAGCGGTCTGGGAGAGATGATACCGATGGTTGCGGATGGAGAATGATGCGTTGGTCACCGGGCTGCAGGTTTTGGAAAGGACCTGGCAGCGGGTGATTCGAAAACGGGCGATGATGAAAATCGCGGTCAACACCCGGAATCCGCTCACAAGGGATGGAAGCTGTGTCTCCATCATGGGTAAAAACGAAAATGAGCTGTCTGGCGAAAAGACCATCCCGCACCATGCTGACCGTCCGGCTTGAGAGGTCGCACCCCATGACCGCCTGCCACACTTCAAGCGGCACGATGAAGCTTCGATCCCAGTGTCCAGGATTTGGACGAAGGGCCTCCGGCACCTTGGCTTCATCCATCGCCTTCAAGAGTGCTGCAGTCACGTTTTCTGCCGTTTGAGCAACTGGGCCGGGACAGATGGCGGGAAATTGCGCGCAATGGCTCTTGTTATTAAACTGGAAAAGCGCTGGAAACGGTCCCGACCCTTCGTCAAGATTCGACCCGGACCCCATGAACACGTTATGTTCGGAGAGATTGTTGGCGGCACCTGCCCATGGCATTGGCAAGGAAATCGCGCCTGCTTTATTACCAAGGATCAGGTTGTTCAGTATCCGATGATCCGAGCAGGCATCACCCACGCCGATGCGGCTGGTGCAATAGGCCAGCCAGACGCCAAAATGCGCATTTCCGTAGATAAGATTGTGCGCGATGG
>JBGSVX010000038.1:0-3896 GCA_041752795.1 Terrimicrobiaceae bacterium | reverse complement strand
AATCCTTTGGGCTTATTGGTGTCGGTGTCGGTGTCGGTGTCGGTGTCGGTGTCGGTGTCGGTGTCGGTGTCGGTGTCGGTGTCGGTGTCGGTGTCGGTGTCGGTGTTGGTGTCGGTGTTGGTGTCGGTGTTGGTGTTGGTGTTGGTGTTGGTGCTGGCCAAGATAAAGTCAGCATCCAAAAGGTGGTCACCAGCAGAGCAAGCAGAGCAAAGCCTCCAAGAATTCTTGGCAAAAGAGACCTTTTCTGGAGGCTGCGGGCAAGGGATTGATGAAATTCTCCTGCTGATGATGGGCGGTGGGCAGAGTCCGGGGCCATGGCCTTGGCGAGGACAGCATCAACGGCAGTGGGTAAACGTGCCAAGCGTGATGCAGGCGGAAAGGCTCCCTTGGGAAGGCGTCCCGTGAGCAATTCATAGGCAAGCACCTCGAGCGCAAAAATATCAATGCCCTGAGTGATTTCGCCGTTTGCCTGAAATTGTTCCGGTGCCATGTAATCAAGCGTGCCCAGTGTGGTGCCGCTGAGAGTTAGTTGGGTCGTGAAGCCATTCCCGGCAGAAGCGGCCAGCCCAAAATCTCCGATTTTCACTCGTCCATCACCACCAAGCAGGAGATTTGCAGGTTTCAAATCCCGGTGAACGATTTCCGCCTTGTGGGCAAAGTCCAAGCCGCAGGCCACATCTTTGATCCATGAAAGGACCTCATCGGTCGATGGCCTTCGCCTGGCCAATTGTGCGCGAAGATCGCCGCCAGGCGCCCATTCCATCACCAGAAACTGGCCGCCCGACTCCAAGCTTCCAAAATCAAGGACACGAAGAATATTCGGGTGTTCCAGCGAAGCGAGAATGCGGGCCTCTCGAATGAAACGTTCCCGTGCAATCACGCCTGATGAAAGTTCATGGGGGAGGATTTTGATTGCAACCGTTCTTCCCAGGCTGGTTTGGACAGCCAGATAAACAGCCCCCATTCCGCCCCGCCCGACATAGCCGGACACTTCGTACCCGGGGATGTGGATTGACTCAGGTGCAGGAGGTTCCCACGCAGGCTTTGCCGACCAGCCCCCCATTTCAAACATTCGGGCTTCGTCCTCAATCATAATCCCGCCTGCGCAAGAGATTTTGCCAACGCACGAAATTCACTTTCGATTTCTTCCGGCTTTTCCACTGTTTCAGAAATCACATCCCGCAGGCTCTCGCGAAAGCGTTTCCTGAGGCGGTGCAATGCCACGCCGGCGGCTGTTTGACTCAACCCCAAGGCATCAATCGGGCGTTCACGAGTTTCTCCATGCTCCAAAATCAGCGGGCGCAGAGCATGAAAAACCGCTGCTTTTCCTTCTTCGAAGTAGCGATTTTCCAAGCGCTTGAAAGCCTCATTGAGAACCGCCCGGGCCCATTCACGATCAAAAACCAATTCGGCATCCTCCGCTGCCGTGCTTACCTGCAATAAACGTTCCTCGACATCCTCCAAGCCAACCAGATTACCGGGAGCCCCGGGGGATCGGCGAGTTGCCGAGGCTCCGCCGGCCAAATCTTGCAAATGGTGTTTGAATGCGGTCAGCAACAAATTGCGGAGCCGTCCTTTCTCCGGATTTGCAGTCAAAAACAACCTCCGCTTCAGTGCGGTGAGAAAAAAGGACTGCACAGCATCCTCCGCATCCTGTCTTGCATTGCCCCACCTTCGCGCAAAGGCATAGAGGGGCGTCCAGTAACTCGCACAGATGACCTCAAGAGCCTCATCCGCTGCTGGTCCAGAGTCCTTGGCGCGAAGGATCACACTCCAGCGCGTGGATTCAAAATGACCGTGTTCGTTTTGCGATTGCACTATCTGCCATATACCCATTTCCCCGATTTTCGAAAGAATTCAAAAAAAAATTGGAAATACGGTAATCCTCAATGAACTTTCCCGTAGTAACCGATATGAACACATCGGCCAAAGCCTTCCCCCGCATCACCCGAAAATGGATTTTTTCTCTTCCGGGTTTGTGCACGTTATTGTGCGGAGGCATGGTTTCGCATGCTCAGGTTACAACCCAAGGGTTCCTGAATCTCCCCCAGGGTGCGCCGGGAACTCTCCTGAGCGCTCCCTCACAAAATGATTCTGCACTGATCGGACGCACCACCACCATCAATTATGTGAATGGGTGGCTGATTGTCGGAGCCGAGGAACCGGGGTCAACGATTGATTCGGACAACAGTGTTCGCGTTTACGACATTTCAAATCCCTCCGCCCCTGTGAGGCGATTTCCTACAGACTTCAATCTGAACTATCCAAACAACCGGTGGTTTCATGGCAATTCCGGGTGGAATGCCCATGGAAGCGCGCAGAGCGGTTCGTACCTTCTGCCGCAGCCTGTGTTGCGCGTGCAAACATTTGGCGGCCCGGTTGAACTGGGTGGAACCAACGGAATTCCGGGACTTGCGCAGTGGCCGCTGGACTACAATCGATCAAGCCAGGCCGGACCATGGAGTTCGACCCTGCTCTGGTACAACACCCCGGACCAGGATATCTTCATTCGCCGGCCTGCCATTGGTCAGAATGGTATGGTCGCATTTCAAACCCTGGCAAGCTTCGACCACGTTGGAGAATTTGGCGGGGGCGACTGGCATCCCATGTTTTTTGGGGACCTGCTAATTTATGCCCGCAGCGGTGGTGCAGCGCGGGATGGCGTCGTTGTCTATCGCCTTCAATACAACAATTTTGAAGATGGGATTCCTGCCAATGATTCTATCACCCCGCACTACGTCGGTTCGTTGGATGGTGGGTTTGCCGGCTATTGGCCCACCCTCTTCAGTGATGGCACCGGCCTCTATGTCATTGGTTCAACCACAAACATTTTGACGGCCGCGAACATTTCGAACGCCGCCGAGCCCGGTGGTGATGATCGTGTCTCCCTTGCTGCGACCCTGACCATTCCCGACTTCACAAACGCCTCGTATCCGGTTTTTCAAGATCAGTTCGGGTTCATCCACAACCGGAAAATCAACATGACCGATTTTCTGGCTGGCGAGGCCGATCCGGTTGAGCTCACTCTGGACGAAGGGGCTCCGAACAACGTGGACACGAGCCAAATGTCGCTCCCGTTGGGCAACCTGTGGATAACCGGCGGATACCCTCATCCCGGCCGATCCCAGGGTATGTCGGTCTGGGTTCATCAATCCGCCCCGGACTCCACGCCCCCTGCGGTCACCTACCACATCCCACAAGCCAACCGCACAAACTATCCCCGGTTTGCTCCCTTGAGCTTCCTGCTTCATGAACATCCCCGTCATGGCGGATTGCGAAATGGCACCGACTTTGCCGTGCGACCGGTCCTTCCAAACGAAACCCTGGGTGCCCATGTGCCAGGTTTTCTGATTCATGATTTCTCTGGTGTCCTGACCTTTACCCCGACCGGGGGACTTGCGGCAGACACCACGTACCAGGTGGACTTTTTTTCCGATGATTCGGACCCCGGAAACCCGATCGGTTTTTTTGATGCGGCAGGCAATGTGATTGACGCCTATTCCTTTCGATTTTCCACGGGGGGAAATGTCAATGCTCTGCCTGCTCCGACTTTTGTTTCATTGAGCACAAGCAATTCCCAGCCGCAACCGGGCAGTCCATTCACTGTGAGCGCCTCGGCATCAGGCACCGGCCAGTTTTTCTATCGATTTAATTTTGATGGCACATGGAGTGATTGGAGTTCCATAGCAAGTGCTGGCCACACCTATGAAAGTTCGGGCCGTCAGCGCGTCCTTGCTCAGGTGCGGGATGACAGTGGTCTGATTGTGACGCGGACTCTGAATCTTGTGGTCATGAATTCTCCGGTGGGCCCTCTTCCCACGAACAGTTCAAGCATGGCGGTTGGGAACGATCCCATGGGACGGATGTTGTGGGTTGTGAATCCCGACGCAAACTCG
>JBGSVX010000037.1:0-6783 GCA_041752795.1 Terrimicrobiaceae bacterium | reverse complement strand
GGGTAGAGTAGGGATAGAAGCCACGGAATGAGAGGCCTCAGGCCAATGACCGCTGACTTCTAACCCCCTCATCGAACCGGACTTGCAGATTTACCGCATCCGGCTCTCGGAGTGCCGTTCTTCGGTTCGCTTCATGAGCTTTGCCTTTTGATGTGCATGGGGAACCTGATCAAGCCATGGTGATCGTGGAGGCGTTCATCGCTGTAGGCCTTACCGTATTGAGCCTGAGTTTTGCCGTGCTTTTTCCAAAGCCACCGTCTCATCCGCTCCCGGAGTTGCCATTGCATTTGGCAGAACACGCGCGAGCTATTGGCGTGGTGGAAGTAGCCGATCCATCCCCTGACCCGGCTATTGACTCGGGCAATGACGTCTTCGACTTCCTTCCATTCCGTGCTCCGGGTGGTTTCTTCCCTGATCGCTTCCCGCAGTTTGCCACAGCTTTTCGGACTGGGTTCGCAGTGCGGGTAGTGCCTGCCACTTGGCGCTTTCCTCCATGCCAGCCGGAACCCCAAAAACTCAAAGCTCTCTTTCTCAAAGTCCACGACTCGCGTTTTCTTCTCGTTGAGCTTGAGTCCCCTTTTCTCCAGCCAGCCTTTCAACCGACGGTGCATTTCCGCTCCCTGCCCTTTGCGACAAAGAACGACGAAATCGTCGGCATATCTCACCATCACCGCTCTCATCTGGCCTCCCCCGTTAACAGCCTTATCCAAGCCGTCAAGATACAGGTTGGCCAGTAGCGGCGAAATGACCCCGCCCTGCGGCGTCCCGCAGCGGTTCTTCACCATGCGTTTCACCCCCGTCTCGGGATCTTCTTCCACGATTGATGCACGCAGCCACCCCTTGATTAACTTCAGGATGCTGCCGTCGCTCACTCTTCCTTTGACCAGACGCATCAAGGCCGCATGTGGGATCGTGTCGAAGTAGCCGCTCAAATCTGCGTCCACTACTTCCCTTCTCCCACTCAGCAACGCAACCTTGATCGCGTCGATGGCCTGTTGCGCCCGCCGTTTTGGTCGGTAGGCGAAGCTGTTCCCGTGGAAGTCAGCTTCAAAGATGGGCAAGAGCAGCAGGACCACCGCTGTTTGCACCACCCGATCTCTGACCGTCGGTATCCCCAACGGCCTTTTCTTTCCGTCTGCCTTCGGGATATACACTCGCCGGACTGGACTCGCTCGATAGGTTTTCTCCCGCAGTTCCGTTTCCAGCTTCGCAAGCCATAGCTCGCGATGCCCGTCGTCTTCTGCGAGGTCTTCTACTCTCACTCCATCCACTCCGGGGGCTCCCCCGTTGGCATTCACCTGCCAGAACGCTGCCTCAAGAACTTCCCTTCGGCACACGTCCCCATACAGGCTCCATGCTTTCCATTTCGGCTTGCTCTTGGCTTGCCGGTATAGCGTTCTCTGCAGCTTCCGAACTCCCGTCGCCGTTTCCGGTGCCGTGGGTGTTGTTAGCCCTTGCGGGCCATCACCCCGTTCTCTTTCCGCTTCGCACGCGTCTGCACAACTGCCCCGCCTTCGCTCCACTCCCATTACAGGAGTTTCTTCGCTACTATGCAGGACTCCGACTCCTGCCCGCGCCACTACGGCCTTCCCCGTCGCCAGGGTTGCACCGTGCGTTGGTGCTTGCACACCACGCGGGCAGGCCTCCCGGGTTAACCCGTCAGCCCTTCCCAACATGCCATCTCCGCCGACACCGCCGGAACGTTGAGTGGACCGCGACGGTTGTTGCGTCCCCCCCTGACAGCCTTCGCCATATAGGCAGCGACTCGGCTTTCCGGTTCTATTATTTTCGATGCTCATTAGATGAAGTTCACTTTCGTTATGGCCTGCTGGTTCAGAAAATGCCCCGCTTGTGGATTCCGCCTCGCGGCTTCTTTCCGGGCATCTCTTTCGGTCGTGAACCGTCTAATTCGACCGGCGGGACTTTCACCCGCGTGGCTTCCGGTTTCCCCGGCGCTCGCCTATAATTTAAATGTCGTTACAAAACAGCCAAAAGGGTCTGTCCCATATTTTATAATTTCCCCCATTCACTGGTCGGCCAGCGGCAAGAGGCCGAGCCGACCGCGAGAATTTGGATGGTTTTGCCTCTCGGTGGTTTCATGGAGTAAGGTGTCATATCAATTTGCAAGCAGACGGGGAATCCTTGATTTTTGTTGGGCGGCAGGACGGATGGGTTCGTTAAGGCTCATGGCTTGTGTTTTTTCGGGAGCTTCTTCACCTCGGCATCGAGCAGTCCGAGCAAGTCCACTTCCCCCTGTGCTTCCAACGCCTCGCGACGGCGGGCGGCGAATCGCTCGTATTCTTCCTCGGCCAATCGGTGAGCATCCTCGCGGCTCACTTTCCCGGCATCGGGCAAGATCGCACGTTCATTCAGATTCAGGAAATCATGGAGCCGCGTCACCCAGTTTTGGAGGAAGATTTGCTTCTTTCGCCTGGCCTGATCCTCCGCGAAATCCAGGAACATCACGACGATGCGGTTCAGTTCCTTTATCTCGTCCTCTCTCAGGTAGTTCTTTGCGATGGTCACATCCCCCTTCCGCACCACGCCGCCGTGCCACGCCATCAGGCCCATGTTCGGCTGGGAAGAATCTGCACGTTCTGCGATCAACTCCGCCGCCGTCTTTCCCGTCGCGGCGAAGTGCAGGTTGTTCTGGATGGTCTGGAAAAAGACCTGCGTCTCCGGCTCCATGGGCTCGTAGTCCGTCGCGAGGGCGAGAATCTCCCGCACCCGCAGATACACCCGTCGCTCACTTGAGCGGATGTCTCGGATGCGCTCCAGCAATTCATCGAAATAATCAATTTGGCCTTTGCCCGGCGGGTTCCTCAGCCGCTCGTCATCCATCGTGAAGCCCTTCACGATATATTCCCGCAGCCGCTGCGTGGCCCAGATGCGGAATTGCGTTCCCCGCTTGGATTTGACCCGGTAGCCCACAGAGATAATGACGTCCAGATTATAGAATTCAACCTGATAGGTCTTTCCGTCAGCGGCAGTTGTTGCAGATTCTGCAACAACTGAGTCCCGAACCAGTTCTCCCTCTTCAAAAATATTCTTGATGTGACGGGAAATGACCGACTTGTCTCGCTGGAACAAGTCCACCATTTGATTGAGCGAAAGCCACACCGTCTCGCCCTCCAAGCGCACTTGCAGGCGCGTCCGGCCATCTTCGGTCAGGTAGAGGACCAAATCTGAACCGGGCTCCGGTTTGTTTTTCATGGATTCTGTCGCCTTTGCATTTGAAATTGTGGAATAGCCAAAGTGGGCAGTCCCATACTTTATCGTTTTACCCGTTCAATGGTCGGCCAATGACGAGAGGCCGAGCCGACCGCGAGAATTTTGATGGTTTTGCCTCTCGGTGGTTTCATGGAGTGAGGTGTCATATCAATTTGCAAGCAGACGGGGAATCCTTGATTTTTGTTGGGCGGCATTCATTTTCCCACGAGTCTTTGGGAGTTGGCTGAGTTTGGCGAATGAAATTCAAAACGGGCGGGACGCCCATTCCCCCTGCCTCACCCACTTTTTATCACACCCCTATTATTCCGAATGCCCGCTCGTGAATTGCAATTCGTAGAGGCGGCGATAGGTCGGAGATTTTGCGAGCAGTTCCGCGTGGGGTGCGACATCAAGGATTTTGCCATGTTCCATCACGACAATGTTGTCGGATTTGAGGACAGTGGAGAGGCGGTGGGCGATGGCGATCACCGTGCGGCCTTGGGCGAGCCGGTCCAGAGCGGCCTGAATCATGCGCTCCGATTCCGAGTCGAGGGCCGAGGTTGCTTCGTCCAGAAGAAGGATCGGCGCATTTTTAAGGAGCGCCCTTGCAATCGAGAGACGCTGCTGTTGGCCGCCGGAAAGCAAACATCCCTTGTCTCCGACGATCGTCTCGTAGCCCTCGGGTTGGGCCATAATAAATTCATGCGCGTAGGCCAGCTTTGCGGCCTCGATGATTTCCTCTTTCTTGGCGTCGAGCCTTCCGTAGCGGATGTTTTCGAAGATGGTGTCATGGAAAAGAAACGTTTCCTGACTCACGATCCCGATATTCTCGCGGAGGGAGTCCAGGGTGAGTGTGCGGATGTCCTGACCATCGACGAGGATGCGGCCCTGCTGGGGATCGTAAAACCGGAGCAAAAGCGAGAGAACAGTCGTTTTGCCGGCTCCACTCGTGCCTACCAGGGCAAATTGTTTTCCAGCGGGGATTTTGAGGTCCATGCCATCAATGGCCACCGTGTCTTCTGTGTAGGAAAATCGCACCTTCTCAAAATGAATCGCCCCTGAACAATGGGTCAGAGTTTTGGCATCGGGCGCATTTTGAATGACGGGTTTCCTGGCAAGAAGTTCAAAAATTGCGTCTGCGGAGGCCATGCATTTCTGCATGAGCATCGGGATCCGGCTGAGGGCTTTGACCGGATTATAGAGGAGGAAAATGCCCGCACAAAGGGCTACGAATTTTGCGAGGCTGATATCAAAATAATAGACATAAAAAATAGCAAGCACGACGCCGAAGGCCGAGACCGATTCAATGAGCGGCTGGACAATGTCGATGCTCTTGCGAACGCGCATGCTGTTCCGGCATTGGATGTCACTCGATTTCGAAAACTGCGCGGTCTGATAATCCTCGCGGGCAAAGGCTTTGATCACACGAATGCCCGCAAAACTTTCTTGAAGAATAACGGCCATGGCACCCGCCTCATTTTCTTCAGCGCGTCCCGCTTTGCGCACTTTGCGGCCGAATATGGCGACCGGAATAATGCAAATCGGAAAAAGCACGAGGGTGGTCAGGCTGAATTTCCAATCAATCCAAACCAGCACGCAGACGCCGGAAATGACCGCAATCGGGTTTTTGACAATATCCCCGGCGATGGTCGTGAGCGCATTTTGTGCCATGCGGGTATCATTCACAACGCGGGAAATGAGGCGCCCGGCTTTGGCTTTGTTAAAAAACTCGAGAGATTGGGACACGAGATGCGCGAACAGTTCCGTGCGAAGATCGCGAAGCACACGGAAGCTGACCCATGCCATGCAATACGAGTTAAAATACACGCAGATGCCGCGCGCGACCATCACGGCTGGAATCAGCATCGCAATCCAGAGAACGGAACCAATGCCCTCGCCGCCTTCTTTGTTGGCGGCTTCCAACAGGGCCATTTGATTCAATCCGCCTCCCGGAAGCACTTTGTCCGCCACATTTTTGATCACAAGGGGAATCACCCCGCTGAGAACTCCTGCGAGCACACCGAACACCAAACCCAGGATGAACCGCTTTTTGTAGGGTTTCAAATACCCGGCCAGACGGAAGTAGGGTTTATAAAATCTCCGGACGAGTTCGGGAAAAGGCAGTTTCGGTTTGGATGACATCAGAGAAACGGAATGATCGGGAAAGTCCCGAAAAGAGAATGTTCATTTGAAGTTGCGCTCCTGACAAGTTTTCCCGCGCTCAAAAGCAAACTTTGTGGTAGGGGGTTGATTGATGAATCTCCCGAATCGGCTGACCCTTCTGCGGCTTTTGCTCACAATCGTTTTTGTGGCGTGCCTGAGTGTGCCATCAGCATACGGGAGCACGGCAGCATTTGTCCTGTTTGTGGTTGCGGCCCTCACGGATTATTTGGATGGGGTCATCGCAAGGAAATTTCAGTTGATAACGGATTTTGGAAAACTCATGGATCCTCTCGCGGACAAAGTCCTCACCGCTTCGGCGTTTATCTGTTTGATTCCGCTTGGCGCAATCCCGGCTTGGGCAGTGATTGCGATTATCGCCCGCGAATTTTTGATCACCGGCCTGCGATTGCTCGCTGGTTCCAAAGGTGTCGTCCTGCCCGCAGAAAAACTCGGCAAGCACAAAACCGCATGGCAGATGATCACCATCCTGTTTTTCCTTGCCCTTCTTGCCCTCGCCGAGTGGCCTGCATTTGTGCCCGCTTCCCTCATCGACTTTGCATGGAATCGAATCGGACCCGGCCTGATTGCGGTCACTGTCCTGCTCACCATCTACTCCGGCGCGGCCTATTTTGTAAAAAACCGATCCCTCATCGATCAGCGCTGACTTCGGAAACTCCATTGGGAACAGGCTTGAGATGCGGGCAAGATCGCGCTAACACTTTTTTATGCTCACTCGACGTCCATGTTGGTTCGTTGTTTTTTCCAGTGCCTTTTGCCTTGCGGATTTGGGTCCGGGGGTTGTTGTCGCGCAGCAGGAGGCCAATGAGCAGGAACTCGAGAAAGAGATGCAGGCGTCCTCGGATGAGCACATGCGTTTTGAGCTTGGGGTGAACGACATCACGACGCCGTCCATTGCTGCGGTGCTGAAGGATCTCGGGTCATTTCAACCCGTGCCTTTGGAGACAATTGCCACCAATAACCGGGAAGCGGTATTTGCAAACCGGATGCAAACCGCGTTGCATTTTGGGTCTTTGGTGGCGGATGGGTTTATGCTGACGGTCGCCGAGCGCCCGACTGATGTCCAGGAGGTCGGCAAGGCTCTGATCCGTCAGTCGCGGGCGTTGGGGGTTGGTGACCGACTGACCATGAGGAGCAAAAGTCTGTTTGAGTTGAGCGACAAGGGGGACTGGGTCGGGATGCGGCAGGAATTGGTCCGGACGCAGGGAGATGTTGAAAAATCCATGCTGGAACTCCGGGACGAGGAGATGGCCCATATGATCAGCCTCGGGGGATGGTTGAGGGGATACCAACTGGCGGCGGAAAGTTGCTCGATGTCCTACTCACCGGAACGGTCGCGCATTCTCGCTCGTTCAGAAATCATTGACTATTATTTGGACCGCCTCGACACGC
>JBGSVX010000036.1:0-3717 GCA_041752795.1 Terrimicrobiaceae bacterium | reverse complement strand
TCCGCACGGCGGAATGTCATCCAGAGTGTTTGTGATTTTGATATCAATCCGGCTGGCGGGGATCACTTTGAGACCGGAAAGTTGGCGGGCTGCCCAGGCATCAGGGATCAGAGCCATCCAACAAAAAACCAGCAGAACGGCGAACAGCTTGCGCATGGAGAGCTTCACCGCTTCGCAGCTTTCAAGATATCGGGTGCAGCTTTCTCATGTTTTGGCACGGCATCCACGATTTTCTCAACGATCTGCACCGAGGACATGCCGGCAAGCCTCGCCTGATAATCCAGAACAATCCGGTGGGCCAGCACGGGCACGGCAAGGGCGGCCACGTCCTCGAAACTGGCATTGGGCCGGCCAGCGAGATGCGCTGCGGCCTTGGCTCCCGCAGCAAGTGCCAGCGCGGCCCGCGGACTGGCGCCAAACTTGACTCCCTCCGCCGGTCCACCTTCATGCGTGGCATCCACCAAACGCGCGATGTATCCCGCCACCACATCCGGCAAAAAGACTTTGCGCACGGCGGCGCAATGACCCAAAAACTCCTCGCGTCCCATCACTGGCGGCACCTCGGGCTCGACCCCAAGTTCGCGCTGACGCACGATTTTTTGGAGCACTTCCACAGAATTGCGTTTGACCTCGAGTTTGAAAAGAAAGCGGTCGAGCTGAGCTTCGGGCAATGGATACGTGCCTTCCAATTCAATCGGATTTTGGGTGGCCAACACAAAAAACGGATCCGGCAATTCGTGGCTGTGCCCCATGACCGTCACCCGCCGCTCCTGCATGGCTTCAAGAAGGGCCGCCTGGGTTTTTGGGGAGGCCCGGTTAATTTCGTCGGCAAGCACGATATTTGCAAAGATCGGCCCCGGCTGAAAAATAAAGCGGCGGTGACCATCCACCTCTTGCAACACGGGGTTTCCTGTGATGTCGCCGGGCAGAAGGTCCGGGGTAAATTGCACCCGCCGGGAGTCCATTTTGAGAGCCTTGGAGAGCGATCTCACCAACTCGGTTTTGCCCAACCCGGGAAGCCCCTCCAACAAAAGATGTCCCCGCGAGAGCAGCCCGGTGAGCACGAGGTCCACCAAGGTTTCCTGACCGAACAGCACGCCATTGAGCACATCCCGGAGACGGTGCAGAGACTGACCCTCTCCAGAAACCAAGGCAGCCGGTTCGCTCATGGATTCAGCGAAGAGTTGTGCCTTGTCAAATGACAGAAACCAAACCGATCAGGCTTGGGCTCCTGCAAGGATGTCGCCGTGAGTTTGCATCCAATGGCGAAGGGACTCACGGAGTCGGGCAGCGGCGGCCTCGACTTCACGTTTCATGGCGCGGCGTTCGCGGCGGCTGATTTCGCTGCGACGTTCATGGGCCTCGCGGTAACGGGCAAGCAATTCTTCCCATTGAGCGAGAGAGACCTGCACTTGGGCTCGGGCCGCCTCGAGAAGGCCGTGAAGTTGCTCCGAGATTTGAGCCGGGTGGGAGGACAGGCTCGCTTCCAAGCGGCGTTCGTGTTCGGCAATCTGGGCCTTGAAGATACGCTCCTCGGGCACTGTGCGCAGGTCTTTGACCAAGCCCAGCTTGTTCAAAATCCAAATCGACCACTTCGTGGGATCGAATTGCCATGGCTTCACCCCATTGCGGTAGTCGTACTGAAACTCGTGATGAAAATTGTGGTATCCTTCACCAAATGTGAAAAACGCCATGAGCAGGCTGTCCCGCGCAGAAATGCTCGAGGAATACGGACGATCTCCGATCCAGTGACAAAGCGAGTTGATGCAGAATGTCATGTGATGCACGACCACAATGCGTGCCACCCCGGCAATCAAGAAGGCCCCAAGAGCCGCCTGCGCTCCTCCCCACATCCAACCCAGTAATGCCGGAAAGACGAACCCGGCAAAAATCGCGATGGGCACATAATATTCGTGCTGAAACCATGCCATCTTATCTTTTTGAAGGTCACGCACCCACGTGAGAGGCGTCTCCGTGCTTCGACGGAAAAGCAGCCAACCGATGTGGGCGTGGAAAAACCCTTTGGAAATATCGTAGGGGTCTTCATCCTCATCCACATGTTTGTGGTGACGACGGTGGTCGGCACACCAGCCAAGGGCCGAACCCTCAAATGCCGCCGCACCAAAAAACAGCGTAAACGCCTTAACCGGCCAGGAGGCCCGGAAGGTCAAATGCGAAAACAAGCGGTGGTATCCGAGTGTGATGCTCAATCCCGTGGCAATCCAAAAGAAGAAAAACATCACCGTTTGGAACGCATCCATTCCATGATGGTAAATGTAGAGAGGAACGGCGGTGATTGTGGTGACAAAGGTGCCAATCAAAAAGGCACTGTTCGTCCAACGCACGGTATTGAGGAACCGGCGGATCGAAAAGAACAGGTTGAAGGATTTTTGTGTGCTCATGGGTAAATTGTTTGGCTGCCCATGCAGGCAGCGCGCGAAGTGTCGTCCAATTAGGCACGCATGACAAGGGGAAAGACCGGATTTTTGCCATTTATGAACCCGAAGATTGTTGCAATAATCAGGTAATAACTGCCATGAAAACTGACCTTTCAGTGGATCCCACGGAACCGTCTGAACCTGTGCGGACTCGCATAAAGAATCGTATGGAATCCGTCGCACCGAAGGGCTCGGGGGGGATTCCTTGGCTCGCCGGGCTCCTGGTTTGCGGGATGGGAGCGGGAATCATTGCACTCTCCGCCGGATGGATTCCTTCGGACCCTTCAAACTTCAAAGCCCCCCGTGCCATCGTCGGGCTCGCAGGAGCGATCTTTTTAGGCGTGGGAGTCATGATTTTAGGTGGAGCGGTGGCCTCATGGAACCATCTGCGCCGCCTTCAGGCAACCGCCGCCCTTCACCCCGAAGAACCGGCCTTTGCCGATTACCCATGGGATCCCACCGGGGCCTCCGCGCCCCGATGGAAAGCCGCCCGTCAATCAACCCTGTTTTTCGTTTTCCTTGCCGTGTTTCTCTCAATTTTCCACTGGTGGGCATTTTTTTCAAAAGATGGACCCCTCCTGGTCAAATTGATCACCCTGTTTTTTGATGTTATTCTTGTCCTCCTCCTCTGGCAGACAATCAAAGCGGTGACCCATGCATGGAAATTCGCCCCGGGACGTGTGACATGGAACGAGTTCCCCATCCGCCCCGGCCAGCAGATCGAATTGTTTTGGCAGGCTCCGGGGGATATGACGTCATGGATCAGCGGGCATTTTGTCCTTCGATGCGCAGAGGAATTCATCGAAGTGAAGGGTTCCGGAAAAAGCCGTTCCTCCAGCCTTATTGTTGAGGAAATCTGGTCTCAAAAAATTGACGTCGGGCCGGGTGGTGGCGTGCTCGCGGAGCCGATCCGCATGCAGTTTGATCCTCCGTTGGACCTACCGGGTTCATGGCTGTCTGCGCCGCGCCCGGTTTTCTGGGAACTGGAACTCGAACTGGAAAATCCAGGTATCAACCGGAAGGAACGTTTCCTGATTCCCATTTACAAGACAGAGCAGGTTTAATCCCTTGCGGAAGGCCAGAACAGGAACGATTGCGACAAACGCATCTCTCAAACCGAAGTCTGATATCAGTGTGCGCCTTCCCAACGAATGCGGCTCTGAGGGAGGGCTCTAACCTAACTTCCCCGGCGGAAGGCCTGAAGGGCCGATAAACACAGGGGGTCCGATATTTTTCGGGCTACAGCTGTGCTCCGGAGGGGAAGGCGGCCCACTTGGGA
>JBGSVX010000035.1:0-2631 GCA_041752795.1 Terrimicrobiaceae bacterium | reverse complement strand
GTGATGGCCCGGATCGCTTCGGGCAGGCTGTGCCATGGAGTCGTGGGTGGCCCTCCGCGAAGAAAAATCCACACCCCGGCCCGCAGCAGGTCAGCGGCAATTTCTTTGGTGACGGCTTCATGCGTGTCAGTGACTCCTGCTGCTGCATAAGGCGCGACCATTTCCCGGCCATAAACATGACCACAGACCGGCTTGCCGCGCCGGAGAGCCTCGGCGATGATTGCATGGGCGCGCTCGTCAGCCCCGGCCACCGCCACAAAATCCATTTTTTCTCCGAGAGCAGCCGCCTCCGGCCATCGGTCAAAAATTCCCCCAATGGCCTCGGGAGTCAGATCGCCACCGGCTGTTTCAAACTCCGGAGTGGTTGCCGGTACAGTGCTCGGAACGGTGAGAAAAACATTGAGCGCTGCGTGGCGGGCATCCGCCAGCATCCATTCCACGCCTTCCACGCCGCAGACATTGGCAATTTCATGGCTGTCACAAAAAATGGTGGTTGTTCCATTCCTCAAAGCGGCTTCAGCATAAGCACAGGCTGTGACCATGCTGCTTTCAATGTGCAAGTGCGCGTCCACCAATCCGGAGGCAAGGATCAATCCCCCGCCATCAATGGTCTCCACATCACTCGATACGGACCCCGACGGTCGAACCGCCGCGATGCGCCCACCGGAAATCAAAACATCCGACTCGGGAAGAATCTGCTCGGAGAACACACACAGCGGACGCACGCCACGAACAACGAGGTCGGGTGCCAGGGACCCGCCGGCCACGCGGGACAGTTGGCGGGTCATTGAACTCAAGGGGGCAATTTGGAAATTTTGATGCATGGGGTGATGTCTGTGTCGCATGATTTATGCCAAAGAACAAGAAGCCCACGCTCGACAGATGGGGAAGGATTGTTTACAGCCGAGGAACCATGGCCAAAGACCGCATCATTCTGGAGGAGCTTGATCAGGAAAAATCCATCGAGCAGGACGAATACAAACGTCAGCTCAAAAAGTATCAGTTGGAAATTTTGAACCTACAACTCGTGTTGCGGGAGAAAAAAAATAGTGTGGTCATTGTGATGGAAGGCCCGGACGCCGCAGGAAAAGGTGGAGCCATCAAACGCCTTTCGGAACGCCTGGATCCCCGGCTGGTGAGGGTCTATTCCATTGTGAAGCCGACCCCCGAGGAATACCGTCACCACTACATGTGGAGGTTCTGGAACAAACTCCCGGCCCACGGAGAAATCACCATTTTTGACCGGTCATGGTACGGCCGGGTTTTGGTTGAACGGGTGGAAGGATTCTGCACCGAACAGGAGTGGAAACGGGCTTACCGGGAAATCAATGAGTTTGAGCGGCAGTTGGTGGATGACGGAACGATCTTTGTGAAGTTGTTCCTCCATATTTCAAAATCCGAACAATTGGAGCGCTTCAAGCGCAGGGAAGCCGACCCCTACAAACATTGGAAAATCAGTGAAGAAGACTGGCGCAACCGCCGCAAGTGGAACGAGCACAATGCGGCAGCGGAGGACATGTTTGAGAAAACCTCCCCGGATCACGCCGCATGGACCGTGGTTCCTGCCAATTTCAAATGGTATGCACGGGTCAAAGTCGCCAAGGCTGTTGCGGAGCGGTTGAAAACCGTGTTGGGATAGGGAATTTACTCCTTGGTCTTGAGCCGCGTTTTTAAATTGCGGAACTCCTGATCCAAAATACTTCCTGTTTCCGGATCGAGAGCTTTCTGAGCCAGTTCGACGGCCTCCCCGGCCTTCGCGGAATCACCCGCTGAATTCAGAGTCTCAGCAAATGGCACGACGATGTCATAAAAAAAGTTTCCGCCACCGGTTTTTTTGAGGCTGGAGAGCATGCGCCGGTATTCGGTGAACGCCTCCGGGATTTTGTTTTGTTCGAGGAGGGAGGTGAGTTGTCGGGCGGCAGCATTCACACTCAGGTCTGCGCGGGTGCTGCGGTTTTGGGTGACGATTTGACGCTCGATGGTTTCAGCGGTGGCAGTATCCCCCTGCTCTCTCGCAATCTCCGCAAGGGCTGTTTGATGCCGGACCTTCAGGTCCTTGCGGTTCTGAAACTGTTTGAGTGCGGCCTCATGAAGGAGCTTTCGCAGCGAGGAAGCCGCTCCGGTTCGCTCAAGGAAACTCTGACGGGCAGCCCAGGTTTCCGGGCTCTGAGGACAGACTGCCACGGCACTTTCGAAGGCCTTTGCAGCAAGAGCCGAGTTTCCCCGTTGCTCAAAAAGCGACGCCATCAAAATGTCATCCCGTGACGCAGCAAAAGGAGCCTTGTCGCGAAAGCCTTCCGAAATGCCCGCGAGTTCGTGGTCACTGATCGGGCGCCAGCTCTGCGGGTCCATCGCCTCCCCCACAGCATAGTTCTGGTTTTCATAGCGGCCTGCGTCCATCTCCCAACGCTCGTTGGATTTCAAATAGCCGAACCAGGCATGACCACCGTCTGCGCCCTGACCCGAGAAGTAGAGTGTTGGGATCCCGCGGGCTTTCCCGGCAATGGTTGCAAAATAAGCCTGATCCACGCAGATGCCGCCACGGGAGAAAATGTTTGCGAGCGTGTATTCCCCGCGGTCCCAGACGAACTGACGCGAGGAAATCCTGGAGTCATCGTATTTCACGGCGGA
>JBGSVX010000034.1:0-9160 GCA_041752795.1 Terrimicrobiaceae bacterium | reverse complement strand
GCGCCACCTTGAGGAAGTTGAAAAGCGCTGGCCCGGGGATGTTCACACCAAGCAGGTGCTCTCGCTCATTGAAGAGGGGTCCACTCAAATGGTGCGCATGGCCCATTTGGCTGTTGTTGGCAGTTTCTCAGTCAATGGTGTCGCGGAACTTCACTCCCGTTTGCTTCAGTCGGACCTGTTCCCGGAATTTGTGGAGTTCTACCCCGGCAAATTCAACAACAAGACCAATGGCATCACCCCGCGCCGCTGGCTCCTCGCGTGCAACCCCAGACTCTCCCACCTCATCACATCCAAAATCGGGGACGGCTGGCAGCGTGACCTCACCAAATTGAAAGCTCTGGAGCCATTCGCGGACGACTCCGAGTTTCAGCGTGATTTTATGGCGGTCAAACTCGCCAATAAAGTCGATCTGGCCCGGATAATCCGTGAAGAATGCGGCGTCGAGGTGGATCCCACCGCGCTCTTTGATGTTCAGATCAAGCGTCTCCACGAATACAAACGTCAGCACCTCAATCTCCTGCACATCCTTGCGCTCTACCGGCGGCTCTTGCAAAATCCGGATGAGGACATCGCACCACGCGTCTTTGTTTTTGCCGCAAAAGCCGCACCTGGTTACGACCTCGCAAAAATGATCATCAAAGCGATCAACGCGGTCGGTTCCAAAATTAATTCCGATCCCCGCATCAAAGGAAAACTCAAAGTCGTATTCCTTCCAAACTACCGGGTTTCTTTGGCCCAGCGCATCGTGCCTGCCGCCGACCTTTCGGAGCAAATCTCAACGGCCGGAAAAGAAGCCTCAGGCACCGGCAACATGAAACTTTCCCTCAATGGGGCGCTCACCATCGGAACCCTCGACGGCGCCAATGTCGAAATCCGCGAAGAAGTCGGACCCGAAAATATTTTTATCTTCGGCCTCACCGTGGAAGAGGTCACCGAGCTCTTTGCCAAGGGCTACAAACCCCAGGAGTTCTACGAAAAAGATGAAGAACTCCGCGCCGTCGTGGATTGGGTCGGTTCGAATTATTTCACGTCCGATGAAGCTGCCGGAATACTGACTCCGCTGCGCGACAACCTCTACTACAGCGACCCCTTCCTGTGCCTTGCGGACTTCCGCAGTTACAGCGATGCCCAGGCTCTCGTCAATGAGGCCTTCCTCGACAAAGATCGCTGGGCAAAAATGGCCATCCTCAACACCGCCCGCATGGGCAAGTTCTCGAGCGATCGCACGATCTCCCAATACGCACAGGAAATCTGGCACCTCGACCCTCATCCGTTCTGAGACGCCCTCCGGGCATGTTCCGGGTTTCCCTGCACTCCTGTCTCTGCAATTGCCTCAACGGGTGGCGGCTGCTTGTCCACATCCTTCCTGGTTTTCATCGGTTTTCCTTGCATTAAACCTGACGGACGAATCTGATCTGGGAGTCAAAGCTCTGCTGTTGTTCGCACCTTTGATCAACTCCAACCCGACCAAACCATGACCCTTACCCAGCAATTCCTACTCGCACTGGCCGCCATCATCATCCTCGCGGTTTTCTTCCTGCTCCTTCTTTGTATCCGCAAGATTCAACCTGGCCGTGCGGGTTTGAAGACTGGTATTGGCGGACTGCAGGTCGCCTTTGATTGGATTGTGCGCATTCCGCTTCTTCAGACTTATCATGTGGTTGATATTTCGGTGAAAAAGCTGGAGATCACGCGCAAGGGAAAAGACGGTCTGGTTTGCCGTGACAACATCCGTGCGGACATCACGGTGGCCTTTTACATTCGGGTGGATGCCACCGTGGATAGTGTGCGCAAAGTCGCTCAAATGCTGACCCCCGAGCGGGTTTCGGATATCGAACAATTGCGGGAACTTTTCGAGGCCAAATTCTCTGAAGCCCTGAAGACCGCGGGCAAACAAATGGAGTTTCATGAATTGTTTACCGAACGTCTTCGCTTCCGGGATGAGATTCAGAACACCATCGGAAAGGACTTGGACGGGTTTCTGCTTCAGGACGTTGCCATCGACTATTTGGAGCAGACGCCTCTGGATCAGCATGATCCCAACAATGTGCTCGACTCAGAAGGTATCAAAAAAATCACGGAGATCACTCAGCGGGAGCGGGTTCTGGCCAACGAATTTTCGCAGCGTGCGCAGGTTCATGTTGAACGCGAAAATGCGGATGCCGCCATCGCCAAGCGTGAGCAACAACGCCGTGATGAGGAAGACGCCGCGAAACAACAACGCGCCATTTTGGAGGTCAAAACCAACGAGGAAGCCGAAACGCACAAGGTGATGGAACTGCGGCGTCAGGATGTGGAATCCAAACGTCTCGAAGCCGAGGAGGCCATCCGCCTGCGCACCGAGGATATGAACCGCGCCGTGCAGGAACGTCAGTTCACCGTGGTCAAAGAAAAGCAACGCCTCGAACAGGAATCACTCCAGGAGGGCGAAGAGGCGAGAGTTCGCAGGGAACGCCTTGTGTCTCTTGCCGAGATGGACAAAGAAGTGAAAGTGGCCGAAGCCGCCGTGGAGGTCGAACGCAAACGCGCAGTTGTGGTCACGGAACAGAAAGCCGTGGTCGAGCAGGAAGAAGAGAAGAAGTCCATTGAAGCCCGGATGACCGCTGAACGTTCGCGGGAGGTGACCCTCATTGAGGCGGACATGAATGCGAAGAAGGAACAGGTCGCCAAGGTGGTCGCCGCGGAGGCCCAGAAGGAAGCTGACCGCAACCTGGCCGACGCGGAAAAAATCAAAATCATCGCAGCGGCCGAAGGAGCCCGCGATGCGGCTTTGCGGGACGCCGAGCGCATGCAGACATTGGCGGATGCGGAGTCGCGCGCCTCGGAGAAACGGCGTCACTCCATGGAGCAGGAAGCCGAAGGCGTCGCAGCCAAGCAGGCGGCTCCAGGACTTGCCGAGGCCAAAGTTCTCACGGCCAAGGCGTCCGCTCACAAGGACGAAGCCGAGGCAACAAAATTTGCGGGATTGGCCGAAGCGGAGGTCATGCCCGCAAAAGGAAATGCCGAAGCCGCGATTACAGAAAGCCAGGCCCAGGCCGATGCGGAGGGAATCAAAGACAAGGAACTGGCCGTCGCAGCAGGTATCGAAGCGCGGGGACTGGCCGAAGCCAAGAGCATCGAGGAAAAAGCAAAGGCCATGAAAATGCTTCATGAGGCCGGGCAGCATCATGAAGAATTCCGGCTGCGCCTCGCCAAGGAACGCGATATCGATCTGGCCTCATTGGAAGTTCAGAAATCGATCGCTGCCTCCAATGCCGCCCTTGTGGGAGAAGCCCTCAAGAGCGCGAAAATCGATATTGTTGGCGGGGAAAATGATTTCTTCGAAAAAGTGGTGCGCGCTGTCGGATCGGGCAAGGCCGTGGACCGGTTCATGGACAACAGCCACACGCTCACGGAGGCCAAAAACTCACTCTTCGGAGGCGATCCAGAAAAATTCAAATCCCGATTCCGCACATGGGTCAAAGATTTTGGAGTCACCTCCGAGGATCTCAAAAACCTCAGCCTTGCGGCCCTGTTGGCAAGGATGGCGGCTTCCGCCAAAGAGCCGGCTGTGCTGGAATGGATCGAGTCCGCCAAATCGCTTGTGCATTCCAGCGGGATTTCTGAAATCACCGGCGAAAGCTTTCTGGCCAAAGGTCCGAAGGTCTCGGCCTGAGGGGGCTGACCCGGCACTTCCCGGCTCTCTGATTTTATGGCGGACCCTGTCTCCGATGCCTCGGAAACCCTGACAGCCGGCTCAGTGCCCGCGGCTCCGGCTCCTTCGGCGACCCTTGCTGCGGGGACCTACGAGGTCATTCGTGAGCGGCTCACCGCGCAGGCGTCCGCGTTTCGCGAGCGCATGCAGGCACTGGATGCCAAGCGTCAGGAAATTTTTGGATCCATCGAATCGAAGATCCTCAAGTCCGAGCGCGTCAATACCCCGCACAATTGCATTCCCAAGGACATGGTGCGTCTTGGCGAAAACCGGTTTTTGTTTGGATTCAATGTGCGTTTTGGTTTGAAGCAGGAGGTCGCGGTTCGTGATGTCTTCGGAATTTTTTTGCGCGATGGGGGCGATGGATCATTCCGTGAAGACAGCCTGTCTCCTCTGGAAGACAAAAGTTTTCTCACGGACTTTCAGCGAATCCACACGGTCTATGAAAAAACCTCCTTTTCGAAGTTTTCGATTATTGAGGGTCATCTCTACATGGTCTTTCAAACCGGCTCCTCCGCCTCCGACATTGCGGTTTTCAAATGGGCGGTGGATGGAGAAAAATTGCGCTATGTGGATGGCCGGGCCGAAGCGGAGTTCCGGCGCATCGGATTTCCTCCGCAGTATAATTTTCGATGGAACACCCCCGGACGCGATGCCTACCGCTATGGCGAATTTCCACATGTTTCCATCGAGGACCGGGTGTTTGTTGAATGTATCGGCGGAACTCTCACCGTAAAAATTGAAGATAACACGTCACGGGGGGAGGGGATTCACTCCGAGCCCGTGGACGACAAACGTCAGAAAGTGGATGATGCCGAGATCGCCTATGCGCGGCTCGGGCATCTGATTCTTCTGCGCATCCGTCCCTACAAAGAAACGCATCCGCGCTTCCTCATCTTCAATGAAAAAACGTCCTCGGTGGACCGGGTCGATTCCATCGGGCTTTCTTGCGCGGCACTTCCGGAGGACCATGGACTCGTGTTTCCCGACGGGTATTATCTGGGAACCGGGGAACTCAAGCTTTTTGGTTCCCAAAGCGGGGATCACACGCTGGAGCGCATTGTGCATTCCCCCAATGGAGAAGATTCCCTCTACGTGTTTTACTCCCGAACCACCGGGGAGTATGTCCTGTTGCCTTACCGTCTGATTGTTCAAAAAATTGAGGAGCGCATCACATGTCATGGCTTCTCGCTTTTTCCGAACGGGCACCTTGTGCTCTTTCGTGCTGACAACGAACCCCAAAAACATCACTCGATCCAACTCCGTCAGACCCCGTATTATCAGCCCGGATTCGAGCCGGCGGGAAAAAGCGAAACGTATCTCTACCAAGTTGGAAACAAGGAGATCGTGCGGTGTCTTGCCGAGTGTAATGAGGTCCTGACTCTGGTTTCGAAGGACACAATCTACCAGGAACTTTACACCGATGTGGTGAACCGCTGCGGAGGCATTCTTGACGGATATCCCTGGCTTTCCCATGCCGAATGCGGTGGGTTGGATGCCTCACTCCGGGACCTGCGGGAGGTCAGCAACCGTGCCGTCGATGAGTTTGACAAGGTGCGCCGACTCCAACAGGAAGCCGGAAGAAAGGTTGCGGATATTCGAGCGCGTTGCAGTGAACAATTTCATGCCATTCGACGGAGCGGCTTCAAAGTGCTGGAAGAATTTGTCCGCAACCTCGCAGCACTTCGTGGTCTCACCGGGGAGCTGATCACTCTTCGGGATGTGCGGTATATTGATGGAGCCGCTTTGACCCAACTCGAAACCGAAGTGGCCCAGGCGAACACGGAGCTCTCCGGCAAATGTGTGGAATTTCTCCTTAAGCCCGAGGCCATGGAGCCTTACCGGTTGAAAGCAGATGGATTTCTCTCCTCCGCGGAGGCTGTCGCCAAAGTTTCGGATGCCAAAAAAATTGAAGAGGCAGTTGCTGCCACCGGTGCCGAATTGGAAATGCTGATTGAAATCGTGAACGCCCTGCGCATCGGGGACGCCACGGAAACCACACGGATTATTGACAGCATCACCGCCGTTTACACGATGCTCAATCAGGTGCGCGGGGCCCTTAAAAACCGGCTGAAGTCACTGGTGGCCTCGGAAAGTGCCGCGCAGTTTGCCGCGCAAATGAAGCTGCTTGGCCAATCAGCATCCAGCTACCTGGACCTCTGCGACACACCAACCAAATGTGACGACTACCTGAATCGCATCAGCGTTCAAATTGAGGAAATGGAGGGCGCCTTTGCTGAGTTTGACGAATTTATCGTGCAGATCGCCGACCGACGTGCGGAACTTTACGAAGCCTTCGAACAGCGAAAGGTTGCCATGGTTGAAGCCCTCAACAGGCGAACCTCCGGATTGATGACTTCATCCGAGCGCATCCTCAAAGCCGTTGCCAACCGCCTGGCTTCTCTCAAAACTCTGGAGGAAATCAATTCGAGCCTGGCTTCGGATGTGATGATTTCCAAGGTTCGGGAAACTGTCACTGAGCTGCTCAAACTCGGGGATTCCGTGAAGGCAGATGATCTCTCAACCAAACTCAAATCCCTTGGTCAGGAAGCGATCCGTCAGTTCAAGGACCGTCAGGAATTGTTCCAGGAAGGCCCCGGCATTATCCGCCTTGGCAATCACTCGTTCAATATCAACACCCAGGCCTTTGACCTCACCGTGGTTCATCGTGAGGGAGGACAATTTCTGCACCTCGCGGGCACGAGGTTTTATGAACCGGTCAGCTCGCCGGAATTTTTGGAAACCCTCGCCGCGTGGGATCAGGAATTCCGTTCCGAAACGCAGGACGTTTATCGGGCTGAGACGCTGGCTTATGAACTGATGAAATCGATCGAATCCGAAGCGCCGGATATCCTTCAAAAATTATTGGATGGTACGAGTGAATTTCGGCTCAAGCGGGTTCAAGAATTCATGGCCGCCAAACATCAGGACGGTTATGTGCGTGGCCTGCATGATCTCGATGGGGAAAAGATCTTTCAAGCGCTGGGGCTTGCGAGGAATGGGCTCGGGCTTGCTCGCTTCCGACCTGCGGCACGGGCTTGTGCAATTGTCTATTGGTTGGCGTTTTGCCCGGACGAACAACGCTCGAAATGGGTTCCCCGCCTGAAAGGCTTTTCGGAACGTAATCGGGTGTTTCCCGATCAACCCGCCAGCAAAGAATACATTCAAGAACTTGCGAACCTGCTTGCTGGCTTTGCCAAAGAAAGCGGTTTGTATCCGCCATCGATTGCCTCCGAAGCGGCGGAATACCTGTTTCTCGAAACCACGGGAAGCAACGCCTTCGTGCGGACGCGTCAGGCCGAAGATTTCATCGCGGCTTTCAATCAACACCTTGTCGGACGCGGAGCGGAGGCCGCATTTCAGGCTGCTCTGGACGGGCTCTCCGCGCATCCGGGCGCTCGCCTTGAACTCATCCGCGATTGGCTGAAAGGTTTTGTGTCATCAAATCCCGGCTCGTTCACGGAGATCGAAGAAGCCAGTGCCATGATTTTTGCCGGCACATCGCTGACATGGCACATGGTTTCTGCCTCAACGACTGTAGAGTTACAGGGCATGAAGGGAAGTCATGCCCGCATCGTGAACGGGACTTATCACTTTGATTTTTTGGGTTTCCATGACCGCATGGCAAACTTCATCGCGGTCACCCTGCCTCTGTTTGAGAGGTATCATTCCCTCAAGCAAGGAATCCTTGACGCAGCACGGGCCGAGCTTCGCATTGAGGAATTTCAACCCAAAGTGCTCACATCGTTTGTGCGGAATCAGCTCATTGATGAAGTGTATCTCCCCTTGGTTGGAGACAATCTTGCCAAGCAGATTGGCACAGCCGGTGATACCAAACGCACAGACCGGAGCGGTCTCCTCCTCCTTGTCTCCCCACCAGGCTATGGAAAAACCACTCTCCTGGAATATCTTGCCAGCCGCCTTGGTATTGTTTTTGTAAAAATCAACGGTCCGGCGATTGGATTTCAGACAACATCGCTTGACCCCGAGGAAGCTCCCAATGCGGCCGCCCGTGAAGAGATTCACAAACTCAACCTCGCCCTGGAGATGGGCGACAATGTCATGATTTGTGTGGATGACATCCAGCATTGTCATGCCGAGTTTCTCCAAAAATTTATTTCTCTCTGCGATGCCCAAAGAAAAATCGAAGGCGTCTGGCGGGGGAAAACCCGGACCCATGACCTCCGGGGACGCAAGGTGGTTGTTGTGATGGCGGGCAATCCCTACACGGAAACCGGTCAGAAATTCCGACTCCCCGACATGCTCGCCAACCGTGCGGATACGTACAATCTCGGAGATATTCTCGGCGGCAAGGAAACGGTCTTCAAAGCCAGCTACATCGAAAATGCCGTGACATCAAACCCGGTTCTCGCACCGCTGGCAAACCGCAGTCAGCGCGATATCCGAACCTTCCTTCGCATGGCAGAAGGAGCCCCCGCTTCTTTGGAAGACCTCGAAGGTCAATACGCCGCCCAAGAGGTCGAGGAAATTTTGTCCGTCTTGAAAAAACTGATTGCGGTCCGCGAGGTGATTCTTGCCGTGAATCAGGAATACATTCGATCGGCGGCACAGTCGGACGACTATCGCACCGAGCCCGCTTTCAAATTGCAGGGATCTTACCGCAACATGAACCGCCTCGCTGCCCGCATTGTCTCCATCATGAATGAAGACGAAGTGCGGGCTCTAATTCTTGATCACTATCGCAATGAGAGTCAGACGCTCACTTCGGACACCGAAGCCAACCTCTTGAAATTGCGTGAACTGCTCCAATTGTTGACCCCCGAAGAATCCCAAAGGTGGGAAGACATCAAAGCCACCTTCCGGAAAAATCTTGCAACCCGGAACCCGGATGGAAGCAATGACCCCGTCGGACGCGTGGTTGGGCAGCTTTCCACGTTTGGCGAAGGCCTGGCCTCCATCAAACAAACTCTTGAGGCCGGAGTGGATGCCATGACTTCTGCCAGTGCCACCGAACATTCCGACCGTATGCGCAGCGTGATCCACGAACTGGAAATGGTCCATGCCACCATGGCCTCCCTGCGGGACATGTCCCTTCAACAGCGCGACTACTTGCAAAGCGTGCGTGAACAACTCGCCCTCCGCGCAAAACAGGGCGTCATCGAATTTGAAGTCACCGACGAAATGCTCTCCAACGAACAGCAATTCCTCGACCGCTTTCAACAAATGCTCGCCGAGCGAAGAGCAAGCGGCGCTTGAGGAGATGTTTTTGGATTAAATTTCTGATTTAGAAACTCGGGAGGAAAAGGGTTTGAGAAATTGCGAATGAGTCTGCCTGCTCTATCTGAACCTAGTAAAAATTATCTGATACCATCTCTTTGAGATAATCAGACCATTAAGTTTTGGCAGAAGCGTTTGCTTGATCGTGTAACCAGGGGCGACCAACCAGGGAAAGCACAGCAGAAGAGTCCTCCCAAAAGCGGCGAAGGCCCGGAAGCAAAGCCGCCC